>JAEUAF010000787.1 GCA_019695485.1 Sorangium sp. | reverse complement strand
CGCGCGACCGGCAGGCTGAACAGAAAATGCAGGGTCTGGTCGTCGTGCTCGCGAGGAAAGCCTGCGATAGCGAACATCAGCGACCAGCCCAACAGCGTGGCGCAGCGAAATTTCGCGGACGTAGGGTCGAAGATTGGAGTGCCAGTCGCCCACACGAATTCGTCGGGCGCTTGGAACGCGAGTTCCAACACCAGGAAGCCAAGCTCGAACGCCAGCATCACGGCGGCCCACGGCAAAATCTGCCTGAGTTCTTTGCGCAGCAGCGCGCGCATCATTTGCCACCCAGTCGTGCGACCGCCAAGCGCTCGCTGGCGTCGAACTCGGGCACCTCACAGTCGACGGCGGCGAAGACGCGCTGTCCCGCGGCGTACTCGCCGTGCAGCGTGCCTTCGAAGCGGGCCTGCCCCGCGGGCCAGCGAAAGTCCCGAAGCGTTAAGAGTTGCTCCGAGTAGTAGATATCGTAGGGGCGCAAGAGCCCGTGCTTGAGCACGCAGACCCGCTCGCGCTCCAGGCTTGGCCCAGACGCCACATACTTCAAGTCCTGGCCGACGGCGCTCGGAGTCAGGCTAACCGCGACTCGATCGTTCGGAATGCGGGTCAGGGTTTCTCGTAACGTGCCTTGCTGGGACTTCTCGAGAAGCCGCTTCCGAAAGGCGTCCAGAAACTGCGGAAACGACTCCTGCATTTGCGCGGAAAAGCGTCGATCCAAGGTGTTGCGGAGGCGGAACCAGCTGACGACGCCGGTCACGGTTGGGCGTGCCAGCACGCTTCGCGCAAGCCCCAGCGTGCGCGCCTTTCCATGGCGCTCGGCCAGAAAGTCGACCAGCGCGAATGCGACCGCGTTGGCTTGCATTTCGCCGACGCGTTCCATGAGATGCTCCCACGCACGGACTTCGCTTTCGCTGACTTCGCTGCCATGCAGGGCTACCACTGCGCGCAGCCACTCTCGCTCGCAACGTCGAGGCTCGCCGTCAATCGCGACATACATTGAGTAGCCGTCGAGCAGCCAGTGGTTGGGCTCGAACAGCGCGCGGTGGTCCGATGCCTCGAACAGCGCACCATGCATCACGTGTGCAGCCAAATCCGTGGCGTCGAAGTTCTTCGCGCCCAGGTTGACCTCGAAGAGCAATGCGTCGTCTTTGCCCGCGTCTCGGCCGCGCACTTCCCGGGGGTTTAGTAGCGCGCTGTGCGCCACGCGCACGGGCATCGTCCGTTGCACGCCGAGCTGGTCATGTATGTGCGCGTCAATTCGCTCAAGCACCGCCAGGGCCTCCCGTCCATGTGGCTCGAGCTCGGGCAATGCATACATGACGGCCGCATTGGCGCGCGCGCTGCGGGCCACCTCCTTGCCCGTGAACTCGAACGGTGGATGCGGGCGCTTCCCTTCGAGCAAGCCGACACAGACGAGTTCTGCGCACAGCAAGACGAGCAAGCCGGCGACTTCCCGCGCCGAGGCTCGGCGCGCCAAGACTTCCGCGATCGACCCTTCTCGCACGAGCGCCACCGCGAAGCCGATGGCTGCGAGTCCCGCGCTCAAGAGCCCAGTTTGAAGAAGGGCGCCCCAGGGGATGTGGCTTCGCTCGTAGCTGAAGCTCACCGAATTGATCAGCGCGAGCGGCCCGAAGCGCGCAAGCTCCAGCGAACTGGAAGTTCGCACCGCGAGCAGCGCCATCAGCAGCGTGAGATAGGCTGGAATGCGCAGGCGCCCGAGCATCCCCATCGCAAAGAATAGGCTCCAACAGGCGCCCGTGTAGCCGAGCGCACGAAGTGCTGCGCAGAGGAGGAAGCGTGGCTCGTGCTCGTTCGCCGCGATCGCAAAGCTGCCGAGGGAGGCCAACGCGAAGGCGCTGAGCGCCAGCAGGCCAAACGCGTACTTGCTGAGCGCCACCTCCCAACGTCGTAGAGGCAGCGCCTCCAGGAACAACTGGCTTTTGGCTTGATACTCGCGAACGATCAGGCGATGTCCGAGCACCAAGCCGGCCACGGGTTGGAACACGCTGATCAGTGCGCCTGCACCTTCCATGTCGCTTGGCGCGCGATCGTTGGAACGCGTAAGCAGCCAACGGACGAGCCCGACCGCCAGCAAGATCGTGCCGATCGCCGCTAAGGACCAGCGTTCGTGCAGCGCTTCTTTGCGCAGCAACGCGCGCAGACGCCTGATCACCGCGGCTCTTGCGCTGGGGGGGCGGGCCAAGGTTCGGCGTCCGTGCGCACCAGCGCCACGAAGTTGTCCTCGAGTGACATCGCTTTGAAGCTGGCGCTGGGAAGACGCGCTTGCAGTGCGTGGAAGGCATCGGGGACGTCGGACCAGAGCGTCAACTCGACGTGAGACCCACGTTCGAACAGGCGCAGTAGGCGGATCGGGAGCGCGTCGAGCAGCGTCCGCACGCCCTCGGCCTGGGAGCGACCCGCGCCCTGGAAGGGCTCGAGCGCTTCGAGCGGGAGGTGCAATGAGCGCACGCGCGCAGCAAGGTCGCGCAGGGGTCCCTGGTAGCGCATGACGCCGCCCTCGATAATGCCGACTTGTTGCGAAAGCTCCTCGACTTCGCCGATGAGATGCGACGAAAACAGAGTTGAATGTTGGCCGCTCGCGCCGAGCTCTCGAACGATCTCGATGAACTCGCGGCGCACGACGGCGTCGAGGCCTGCGGTCGGCTCGTCCAGTACCAGTAGCTCGGGTCGATGCGCCAATGCCAGCGCCAGTGCGAGCTTCACCTTGGTGCCACCGGAGAAGGTGCCGATCTTACGCGGCGGCACACCGAATTGGCGCGTCAGCGCGGCGTAGTGCGCGGAGTCCCAGCTCGGATAGAACGCTGCGACGAATGCCCCGAGACGCTCTGGCGTCATCCAGGCGTAGAAGTGCTGTTCTTGGGCGACGTAGCCAATGCGCCGGCGCGGCGCGATGTCACTCGGTCGCACCGCGGAGCCAAACAGCTTGATGGTTCCCTGGTCCGGTCGGGTGATCCCCATCACGAGTCGCAGCGTCGTGGATTTGCCGGCACCATTCCGACCCAGAAAGCCGTACACTTGCCCGCGGTCGAGTCTGAGGTCGAGTCCCTCGAGCGCGGACACGCGCGCATAGCGCTTGCGAATCGCTACGAGTTCGAGCACGGGATCGTGCGAGCGCTCACCCAAGGACGCCACCCCACTTCTTATAGCGCACGCCGGAGCTCCGAGGGCTACTCGGGCAGGCTACCGCTCGCGAACTTGTCTCGTTCGCTGCCGGCCCAGAAGTTCCCGCCGCTCGTGAGCGGTCCCAGCGCCCAGGCGGCGGGGGACTCCGCCTTGCGCTGGCGCGCGCGGTCGCCGTGGCTCGTTGGCCAGAGCTCGGCCGGCTGGGCACCGTTGCCGTCGTCCCTACGCAGGGTGAAGAGCCAGGTGGAGTCCCGTTGGGGGTCGAGTTTGGCGTTCGCGTGTTGCGCGACGGCAGGGCTCGACTCCTGGGTGCCACGCAGCGCGACAGTCAGGTTTTGCGACGAGCCCAGGCTGAGCAAGATTGGGCCCCAGGGGTGATCCAGGGGCAGTGTGCGCAGCCAGCGCACGCTGCCGTCTCCGCTGTCGAGCGATCCTGCGAAGCCGTCCAAGCCGCGTTTGAAGCTCAGGTTGCCGATGTGCGGGAGCAGCTCCGCACTGCCCGCGAAGTAGACGGCGCTGCCGTCCACGGCGATGCGGAAATTGAGCCGGGGCAGGTCGTACTGATCGCGATTCGCAAAGTGCCAGACGAGCTCGCCGTTTTGGGCGTCGAGCTTGGCGATGACCATGTTCGAGCCGCCCGCGTTGACGCCCTCGGGCTCGCCGCGCGCCGGGCCGTAAATCACCATGCCCAGGTAGACGCCGCCTAGTGAATCGGCGGCCACGGATCTAACGCAATCCGGCGCGCTTCCACCGAAGCGGCGGCTCCATACCGCAGAGCCATCGCCGCGCCGGAGACGCGCGACGAAGCCGTCGGTTTGTTCCGAGTCGAGCAGCGGCGGGATGGCTCGCAGAGCCGGACGCAGTGGGCTGCGAAACGCGTTCAGCATTTGGCCTGCGCCGAGATCGTAGCTGGCGCCGGAGAAGCAGCCGCCCACGAAGATGTCTCCGTTCTCGGCGAGCGCCAGCGAGTCAATCGAGCCATTTGCCGGCAAGTGGTGCACCCACTCGAGCTCACCGTTCGCCAGGTAGCGCGCTAGGAATGCGCTGCGCGCTCCGAAGCCAGTCACGGGTCCGGCGCCGAAGTCCGTGCCGTCGCTGGCCATCCCTGCGACGATGACGCCCGCTCCGTCGAGGGTCACCGCGTGGATCGCATCGTCGCCCGCGCCGTCCAGCACGCGCCCCCAGGCGACACTCTGCTTAGCGTCCTCTCGCGCCAGGAAGACGCCGTGGTCGCGGCTCTTGAAGGAGCGCTTGCCGAGTCGCAGCGAGCCTTCGAACTCTCCGCCCAGGATCAGCGAATCGTCGAGCGCGACGGCGCAACGCGCGACCGACGACGCGGTTGGCGTAGTGATGGCGTGAGCGTGCACAGGCAGCGCGGCTCCCGCGAGGATCCAGACTGCCACCTTGTTCCAACGCATGCCGCTGAGTGTAACCCTCGCGGGGCAGAAATAGGAGCCCAGGCCAAGCGTTCGATGGCGGTGTCCGTTTCGAGGTTCCGCGGATTTTTCGGGTGCTCGCGCGACGCGCTAGGGCCGCGCGCCGCCGAGACGCGTGGCGAGTATTACTGCCAAGTCGAGCCGTTCCTCGTGTCGGACGGGAAGTCGACGAAGGCGCGGCCGCAGTCGACGACGCGCGAGGCGTCGACGGCGCGCGTGGCGGCCCTCGAGCACGATGCGGTTGGCCGCGGAGGGCAAGATCGGAAGATTGACCCCAAGCTAACTTCGGAAACGAATCTGCTCTGATCATTTGTGACTCACGGCCTCGCGCTGATCAAGTGAAGACCGTTTCCTCATGCCCCAAACCCCAACCCTTTCGGATAGAGTAAATAGTGATGGACTCGATTCCGGCCCTCTCCGCTGACGTGCAGGCGCTGCAGGCTCGCCTGTTGGCTGCCGATGCCCGAGCCGATGAGCTCGCGATGTGGCTCGACGTTCTTTGCGAGACGTCGCCGATCGCCACCTATGTGGTCTCGTCGCGCGAAAATCGAGTGGTCCGCGCGAATCCCGCTGTGGCCGAGCTCTACGGGATCTCACTGCCGGAGATCCTGAATTGCGATCCGTTCACGCTCGCGCTGCGCGTGACCCATCCGGACGATTTGATCGCCGAACAGCGCTTGTTCGCGGAGCTGGCCGTGGGCGCGCGCAACCAATATCAAATCGAAAAGCGCTTCGTTCGCGCCGACGGGAGCATCCGCTGGGGGGCCATGACCTTTTGCGGGATCTTCGAGAACCCCGCGGCCTCCGGCGACGCCAGGGGCCCGCTACGCTTCGTAATCGGACACGTCATCGATATCAGTGAGCGCAAGAGCCTCGAGGACACGCTGCAACGTCGCGAGGAGGAATTGCGACACGCGCAGAAGGTCGACGGCATTGGCCGGCTCGCCGCCGGCATCGCTCACGACTTCAACAACCTGCTCACCGTGATTTGCGGGCACGGTGAAGTGCTCAAGGCTTCGCTGCGCGACGGTCGCATAAGTGAGCCGGAGGCGAGCGAGAATCTGGGAGCCATCTTGGCGGCCTCGGAGCGGGCGGCAGACTTGACCGCGCAGCTGCTCGCTCATGGGCGTCGCGAGAGCGTCATGCCGCGCGTGTTCGTACTATCGAATATCGTCGGCACTTTTCAACGCTTGCTGCGGCGCACGATCGGCGCCGACATCGAGGTTGTCCAGATTCTATCGGCGGAGGGAGCCATCTTCGCTGACCAAGGGCATGTGGCTCAGGTCGTAATGAACTTGATGTTGAACGCGCGTGACGCCATGCCCCGTGGCGGGCGCCTCGAGCTTACTACTCGCGATCTCGTCGTCGCGGCCAACGCGGGCGCCGGGGCGGTACCCGGACCGGGAGAGTGGGTGGTCCTCAGCGTTGCAGATACCGGTCACGGCATGACGGCGGAGGTTCAGGCGCATATGTTCGAGGCTTTCTTTACGACGCGCAGTGACCGCCCAGGCACGCAAGGCACCGGCTTGGGGCTGGCTACCGTCGAGCGCATCGTGACCCAGGCGAACGGTTCTATCGTCGTGCGAAGCGCGCCGGGCGCGGGCACTACGGTGAGCGTGTTCTTCCCGCGTGTTGCCCTGCCAGCAGACGAACCCGCGGTGCAGAGCCCCGCGTCGTCCATGCGAGCGCCGCTCAACAGTCAGCGCGTGTTGGTCGTCGAAGACGATCCATCGGTGCGCGCGCTGGTGGCGACGCTGCTGCTCGGTGCACACTATCGGGTGATGGTGGCGCGCGATGGTGAGGAGGCGCTCCGCTTCATCGACGCAGAAGCCGAGCCGTTTCACTTGATTGTGACTGATCTTGCGATGCCCACGCTCGGCGGAGCAAGCTTGGCCCAGCGACTCCACGAACAGGGCCGCCGGCCGCGCTTGCTCTTCATCTCTGGTTATAGCGACCACCCGCTGACGGATCTCTTGCGGTATGGACATCTGCTGCCCAAGCCATTTTCTCCGGCCCAGCTGCTCACAGCAGTCGCCTCCGCGCTTTCGTCCGCGGACTCTGGCGTCGACTGAGGCCAAATCCGCCCAGCGCCGGGATCCTTTTTCCGAACTCGTGCGCCAACCGTGGCGGGGAACGCGCCTTTTTCGGCGGCGCTCTCGGCCTGCGCGGGTACACTGGCGCCGGTACTGAAATGAATCGACGATCTTTAGCCTTCTCGTTTCGCCGCGCGTCGGCCCGCGTCGCGTTGGGCCTGTTGTTGACTGCTTGCGCGGGGAACCGCGCTTCGTCGCCACCTTCGACGAGCGCGGTTCACGCTCAGCCGGGACAGCCGCTTCCGCCTGCGGCGGTCTTGGTAAGCCCTGCTAGCAATGCTGTCGGGAGCGCCTCCGCGGAGCACGCCAGCGTGCCCGTGTCGGCGGATGACGCCCAGCGTGGGGATGTCCTCGCGCCGGTTACGATCGTCGAATTCAGCGATTTTCAGTGCCCCTTTTGCGCGCGCGTCACGCCGACTCTCAAGCAGATCGAGGCCACCTACGGTCGCCAGGTGCGGTTTGTCTTCAAGCACAACCCGCTTCCATTTCATGCGAACGCGCGACCAGCGGCAGAAGCGGCACGCGCGGTGTTGGCGCTGGGCGGTAGCCCGGCATTCTGGAAGTTTCATGACCTCGCGTTCGGCCATCAGCAGGACCTTGGCGATGAAAGCTTTGCCAAGTGGGCGGTTCAGGCGGGCGTCGACGGCGCGGCGTTCGCGGCGGCCTACGCCGCCGGAAAGCCCTCTGCCAAAGTCGACGCGGACATCGCGCTGGCGGCTCGAGTGGGCGCCAATGGAACGCCCGCGTTCCGCATCAACGGCGTTACGCTGAGCGGCGCGCAGCCCTTCGAGAAGTTCAAGGAAGTCATCGACCAACAACTCGCTGAAGCCAAACAGGCGCTCGGCAGTGGGACGCGCCCCGAAGATCTGTACGCCACCCTCACCAACAAGAACCAGGCGGAACGACCGGCCCCGTCGCCCTCTGCAGATAAGGCGCGCGACGAGGACGATGATGACACGGTCTGGAAAGTGCCGGTGTGGCCAGACGATCCGGTGCGCGGACCAGCAGACGCACTGGTCACTTTGATCGTGTTTTCGGATTTCCAGTGCCCGTTCTGTAAGCGCGTCGAGGACACGCTCGCCGAGATCAGCAAGACCTACGGCCGCGAGCTCCGCATCGTCTGGAAAGACAACCCGCTACCGTTCCATCCGCGCGCCCGTCCCAGCGCCGAATTCGCGCGCTTCGTATTGGGGCGCAAGGGCAACGCCGGCTTCTGGCAGGCCCACGACGCGCTGTTCGAGTCGGCGCCCAAATTGGAGGATGAGGACTTGAAGGCGATTGCCAGCAAGCTGGGCGTCGATTGGGCGAGCGCGAAGGCAGCGAGCGCACAGCAGCGCTTTAGCGACCGGCTCGACCGCAGCATCGACCTTGCCTCAGACTTCCAGGCCCGCGGAACGCCGCACTTCTTCATCAACGGTGTGCGCCTGAGCGGCGCCCAGCCGTTCGAGAAATTCAAAGCGCTGATCGACGCTCAGCTCGAAGTGGCAAAGGCGCTGGTCGCGCACGGCGCGCCGCGCGCCCACGTCTACGATGAAATCACGAAGGACGGCAGAGGGCCCCCGGCGAGCGAAACCAAGGAAGTGGCGGCGCCCGACGCGAACGCGCCGTTTCGTGGCAACGCCAATGCAAAGCTCGTGATTCAGGAGTTCTCCGACTTTCAGTGCCCGTTCTGCAGTCGTGTCGAACCCACGCTGCGCGACCTCGAGAAGGAATTCGGCGCGCAGATCAAGATTGTCTATCGCCATTTGCCACTCCCGTTTCACGAGCATGCCGAGCTCGCCGCCGAGGCTTCCCAAGAAGCGCTCGCACAGAAGGGCAACGCGGGTTTCTGGAAGTTTCACGACGCGCTCTTCGCGGCACAAACCGACGCAGACGGCAGCCGCAACCCAGCCGCGATTGACCGTGCGCACCTCGAGCAAATGGCCACCGAGCTTGGACTGGATCTCGCCCGCTTCAAGGCGGCCCTCGACTCTCACCAACACGCCGCGCGAGTTCGAGCCGATGCCGACGCCGCATCCAGGGCGGGCATCAACGGCACACCGGGCTTCATGGTCGACAAGTACTACCTATCGGGTGCTCAGCCGACGGCGGCCTTTCGCAAGCTGATTCGCAAGGCGCTGAGTGACGCCAAGAAGAAGTAGATTCAGAGCAGCGCTTTACTTCGTGTCTTCCCGGACAAACCAGGCCAGCGCCTGCGTTACGAGTTTGACGAGGCTCGGGTGCTCGAGCTCGGCGGGACCGTGACCGAGCGCCAAGTAGCAAACCTTTCCTAGCCCGTGCCGACGCGCCCAGCCGAGTGGCAGGCGGGTCGGCAGCGCGCTCGGGTGTGCGGGCGGTTCGAGGCTCGCCGAGTGCAATAGCAGCTCGACCTCGGAGCAGAGCTCGAGCACGTACTGCTCATCGTAGATGGTGAACGGCTCGATGCCGCGAGTCACCGGGTGATCGGTGTTCTCAGGTACCACTTCGAAAGACGCTATGGGCGGGTGACGCAGAAAGCGCCCGCCGAGCATGGCGGCATAGCGCGTGCTGTTCGCGAAGGAGCAGCTCGCACCGTGGACGCCTAGAAAATGCAGCGGCTGCGCGCGATCGTTGCGTGGCTCGGCGGCGGCGGCGAGCAGGGCTGACTCTTGCGAGGGGTCGAGTTCGCCGCCCGTGGTGATGCTGACCAGGGCGTCGAAGTGCGGCAACACCTCGGGGCGTAGTGCGTCAGGCGCCAACAGCGACGTCACATCGTATCCAGCGTTGAGGAGGATCTTGGCGAGCGCCGGTGCGACCTCATCGAAGTGGTGAAATCGCGTCTCGACGCCGCCCATCAGCAGAATGCGTCGCGGTTGCGCGCCGGGCGACCCCTGTTCACCAGTCGAGCGCATTGCCGAGGCGATCGATGAAGAGCGGGGCGTCACTTGCAGCGGCGCGTCGTGTGCTCAGCGTGGCCACGATGGCCTCCGCTGCTTCATCCGCCGAGATGTGGGCGGTCGGGCCACCCATATCGGTACGCATCCAACCGGGGTGAATCGTGCTGACCTGCACCTTCGAGCCCAGCTGCCGCTCGCGATTTTCGAGCAGCTTGGCGAGCATGTTGAGCGCGGCTTTGGACATGCAGTAGCCGTATTCGCAGCTGCGTTTTGCGGCGCCGATGCTGCCCGCCTCCGACGAGATGAAGACGAGCGCGCCGTCGTTCGCGAGGAAACGCCGGAAGTACTTGACCGCACGCAGCGCTCCCACGGCGTTTACGTCGAGCGTGTCGAGCGCTGCCTCCGCTGAGGCCTGCTCGATATCGCTGCGCTCGTGCTCGAGATGAACGGCTGCGTTATACACGATGACGTCGAAGCGCGTGTCAGGAGCGAGCGCGCCGGAGGCCATTTTCAGTTCTGCGTCGGAGCGCACATCGGCCTTGAGGAAGCGGGGGGCCGCCGCGCCTGAGCCTTCGAGTCCGCGGGTCGCGTCGTGTTGGACGAGCCCGGTGACGCGCTCCCCTTGACGAGCGAGGGTCTCGACCAGCGCGAGCCCCAAACCGCGACTCGCGCCGACAATCAACCAATGACTCATGTGCCGGAATGTCGTGCGCGCGGCGCGAAGCGTCAAGCGAACGATGGTGCGCGTTCAACGGCGGCCAATGCCCAGCACGACGCTAGCCTGCGGATCCGTCACGTTGTCGTGCTCGTAAGCCGTGAGGGCCTCGATGATCTCGCGCTCAATCGCCGCGCGGCGTTCGCTCGAAAGCTGCCCGAGCTCGTCCCCAAAGGCCGGCCCGGAGAGATCCGAAAACGCCGCCCACATTTCGCTGGCTGGGCCGGGCCAAGGCCAGGAGAGCGCGCACGTTCGTTCTTCGACATCGCGAAACCCAGCTGCGCGGAGGGCCTGGTGTAGGCTGCCGCTGGGAGCAAAGCGAAAGGGCCCCGGCTCCCCGCTCGGCGGAATCGGCAGCGTGATGTGCTTGGCGAGCACGCCAAGCGTGTTCGCAAACAGCGGCTGGTCGGGCGAGCCCCATACCACGAATACCGCGAGCCCCTCGGGTTTCAACACGCGCCGCACCTCGGATAGGGCGACTTCCAGATCAGGACTGAACATCAGGCTGAGTCGGCCCGTCACGCGATCGAAGCTCGCGTCGCCGAAAGGCAACGCCTGCATGTTCGCTTGCACGCATTCGATGTTCGAAACACCGGCGCGCTGTGCGTCCTCAGTCAGCGCCGACATGGCTTCCAGGACCAAGTCCGAGGCCACGACGTGCCCGGTGGGGCCGAGCGCGGCCGCCAGCGCGAAGGCCGGCTCACCCACGCCGCTGCCGAGATCGAGCACGCGCATCCCCTTCGTCAGTGCAGCCGCGGAAACGATCAGGTCGCTTCCGGCGCAGGTCTGCTTGCGGAAACTCGCTCGCCATTTGGTCCACGCCTCTGCCATGGAGGGCGCCTGTTTTCGGAAGGATTCGGGATTAGTCATCTCGGCTCCGAGGGGGGTGTCTAGACGGTTTGGCGCTTGGCGAGGGAATGAAATACGCCCTCGCGTCGCATCAGCTCCGCGAAGCGTCCGACTTCGACGATGCGCCCGCGCTCCAGGACGACGATCTTGTCGGCGTGTTGAATGGTGCTCAGACGATGCGCGATCACGACACGCGTGACCCGCAGCTGCTCGAGGCTCTCGCTCACCGCGGCTTGGGTCACGTTGTCGAGCGCGCTCGTGGCCTCGTCGAAGAACAAGATCCGGGGTTGAGAGGCGAGAGCGCGCGCGATCAATAGCCGCTGGCGTTGGCCGCCCGAGAGCGTGCCGCCGCCTTGCGCAATCACGGTGTGCATGCCCATCGGCATGGCTTCGATGTCTTTGTCGAACGCGGCTTGTCGCGCGGCGCGCCAGGCGTCGTCCAGGCTCAGCCCGGTGTTGCCCACGATGTTGCTGTAAATGTCGCCCGACATCACGCGGCTGTTCTGCAGCACGACGCCGATTTGCTGGCGCACGACCCGAAAGTCGAGACTGGAGAGGGCTTGCCCGTCGAAGAACACGCCGCCTTCGGTGGGGTTCTCGAAACCGAGCAGAACACGTAGCAGCGTGGACTTCCCGGACCCCGAAGGCCCGACTACCGCGACGAACTCGTTCGGTTCGATGCGGAAATTCACGTCGTCGAGAATCAGCGGACCATGGGCCTCGTAGCGGAACGCCACGTGGCTCACTTCGATGCCGCCCTTCAACTCGATGCGCGTGTCGCCGCTGCCTTGGCTCTCGACGTGTTCGGTGAGGATCGGCTTGGCGCGCTCGTACATGGGGATCACGCTGAGCGAGTGCAGCCCGGTCTCGATCACGCTCAGCACGGAGCCCATGAACATCGAAAACGCCGAGTTGAAAGCCAAGAACTGACCCGTGCTGAGGGTCTGCCCGGCCTGGCCCGCGAGCGACCAAAACAGCACCATGCTGCAGATCATCGGGTACGACGATTGAAACACGGCCACGCGAATGTTCACGCGCTCGGCTCCCAAGTCGGCGTCGCGACGCAGCGCGAAGAGCTGGGCCCACACTCCGAACGCGCGATTCTCGCTGCCAGTGACGCGCAGCTTCGCCATGCCCGTGAGCAGCTGCAGCAGGAGTCCGCCGATCTTGCCATCGAGCTCGGCGACACGGCGCTGGCGCTGAAGCCCGTAGTACGCCGCAGTGGCGGCGACGACGCCTGACACCGTCACCAGGAGGGTTGCGGCAAGCGCGAGCCGAGGATCGATGTAAAAGAGCAACCCGAAGTTCCAGAGCGAGAACACCCCGGCGAGCAGCGCGGAGAGCGTGGCGCCTGCCAACACCTCGCGAATGCCGCCGATGCCGGCGGCCCGCGCTGCGAGATCACCCGCGGAGTAGCGACGAAAGAACGGCAACGGCAAGCTCAGTAGACGATCCCAGACACCGGCTTCGAGCCGCGCATCCATCCGCGTCTGAGCGCGGACGAGCGCGAAGCCCCGCGCCAAATCGAACAAGATCTGGCCCATGTAGACGGCGAGGATCACCAGCGTGAGCTGGCGCAAGAGGCCGCGCTCGGCACCGGGAATGATGCGATCGAAGACCTGCCCGGTGAGCAAGGGGACCAAGGTGCCGAGCGATCCCATCGCCATGCCAACGATCGCCGCTAGCCAGAGGTCGCCGCGTGCGCGCGAACTCGAGAAGCGCAGCACGTCGAGCGGGCCAATCGGTCGGCTCGGCAGCGGCGCATAGAACTGGTGCGCTTGCGGGTGAAGCTCGCTTGCAACGCTCTCTGAAACGGTGCGCGGAGCCTCGGCGCGCGAATCGTGAAGCTCGTAGCGGCGCCCTTTGGGCAAGAGCGCGACGGGGTGCAGGATCTCGTCTTCTAGGATCAGGAAGCCGAGCAGCGGGCCGTTGTCGTGCTCGAACCAGCGCCGCTCGAGCAAGACGCCGCGGGTGCGGACGCCGGTCATGCGGCTCAGCGCCATCTGCATGTGCGACAGCGATTGCCCCTGGGGGCGCACCACGCGCGGCGAGTCGACGTTCAAGAAGCGCGTGATGACTTGGCAAGCGCGTTCGAAGGCGTCACCTCTTAACTCGACGCCCAAGCGCTGGCCGCGCCCAACGAGCGCGAGCTTGGCCAGTGAATCAGCCACGAAGCGTCGCTCCGCCTCGCGCGACACGGCATCGCGCGACAAGCGACCGTCGGCAAATTCAGCGCGCCGCGCGCTGACCACCGAGACCACGAACGCGTAAAATCCGGCCGCAAATCCCGCGCTGTTGCTGGCGCGCAGCAGGTCGCCGCTGCGCCAGGCGCGGAAGCGCTCGGCTTCGAATAGGGCCCAGGCGGTGTTGGTGAGCGGCCAGCACTCGGCCCTCACACCGCGGCCAGCGAGATCCATCCCGCGATAGACCTTGGGTTGTTGGCGCGGGGCTAGCCAAACCAGCCCGGTTTCGGCTCGCAACGGCACGTTCGGATCGGCCTCGACGCTCTGGTCTGCGCGAATGTCGAGCGTGCGCGTGGGCACGGGCGTCGAGCGCAGCGTGTTGATCAGGAGCTCAATCCAGGTGTCGAACAAGCGCCCGACGACGTTCTGCCCCTCAGCGGTCTCGACCAAACGGAATAGCAGCGCCGTGGGCACTCGCCACATCACGCTCCCGCTCACCCCGGAGACCATGAGCGCGGTGGCGCCAGGTCCCGCCGCCGGTTCGAGTCCAAACAACAACTGTCCAGGTTGACAGGTGGCCATGTGCTCGCGTCTGCCGACGGCGTTGCCGCGCTCGTAGCCCACGCAAAAGAGCTGGTGATGCTCGGAGAGCGTGACGTAAGCGCACGACGGATCGTCGAGCAAAAGCGGACGATCGCCCTGCACCGGCATTTCTTCACAGCCGTTGCCCAGGTGTTGCTTTAGCCAGGCGATGCTCTCGAAGGATGCGCTCATGGTTCAGCCGGCGGTGATGAGGTCGCGGTAGGTGCCGCCTTTTGCCAATAGTTCTTCGTGAGAGCCGCGCTGCACGACTCGACCGCGCTCGAGCACGATGATCTCGTCGGAATCGCGGATGGTGCTCAGCCGATGGGCGACGATCAGGCAGCTGCAGCCGCGCCGGCGCAGATTTTCGTCCACTTGGCGCTCTGTCTCGGGATCGAGTGCGCTGGTTGCCTCATCGAGCACGATCAGCGCGGGTTGGCGCGCCAGGGCGCGGGCGATCTCCAGGCGCTGGCGCTGGCCGCCGCTGAAATTGAAGCCGCCCTCCGTGACCTTGGCGTCGTAGCCGCCTTGTAGCTTGGTGATGTCCTCGTGGATGCAGGCGTCCTTGGCCGCTTGCACCACTTCCACTTCGGAGATGGTCTCGTCCCACAAGGTGATGTTGTCGCGCACGCTGCCCTCGAAGAGCGCGATGTCCTGGTCGACCATCGCGATCGAAGCGATCAGCGCCGAGCGCGGCCAGGTCTCGCGACCCTTGCCATCGAGCAAAATGCTGCCCGACCACGGGCGATAGAGCCCCGTCACCAACTTGGCGATTGTGGACTTCCCACTCCCAGTGCCGCCGACCAGCGACACGCGCTGCCCGGGCGCGATGCGCAGATCCAGATCTTCCACTAACGGCGGCGAAAACGGCAGATAACCGAAGGTGAGGCGTTGCAGCTCGAGCTCACCGGTCAGGCGCTGTGGAGAGAGCACGCCGCTTTCGGCGCCGGCGCTTTGCTCGCGCTCGGCGTCGACCGTGGCGTCCTTCTCGTGCTCGAGCACGTCGTCGAGGCGCTCGACGTCACCACGCAGTTGTTGCAGCGATGCGCCGACTTGCGCGGAGCGCTCGACTGGCTGCACGAAGCTCGCCATCAAGCTTTGAAAGGCGATCAGGGTGCCCACGCTGAGGTGGCCGTCCATGATGCGCAGCGCACCGACCGCCAACACGAGCAGCGAATTGCTTTGCGACAGTGCTTGCGTCGCCATCAGGACCAGCTGCTCGCGGCGCGTGGCACTCTGCTGCGCTACGACGAGCTTGGCTTGATGCCCCGCCCATTGCGAGAAGAACTCGGACTCTGACCCGGTGGCCTTGATGGTTTCGATCATCTGCAGCCCGCCGGCGGCGACGCCTGCCAGCTTGCCCGCGTGTTGACTGACGCGGCGGCTGATGTCTGCCCGCATGCGGTTGCCGGCGCGCAGCAGCGCGACGTGAGCGAACACCGTAAATAGCCCGATCAGGGTTAGCCAAGGGTCCAGATACAGCATGAACGCGCCGTAAAACGCGATCAACAACAGGTCTAACAAGACCCCCGACAGACGACCGGAAAGCGTGCCGGCCACCGCGTCGTTGATGCGGACCC
>JAEUAF010000660.1 GCA_019695485.1 Sorangium sp. | reverse complement strand
GGGGGTGGTCAAGGCTGGGGCGTCGAAATCGGCGTCTCCATCGGTCAAGGTTACGGCGCCGGGCACGGCCGGCTCGGTGGTTCGAGCGCGCCACGTGCTGCGAAGAGTAAGTCGGGGACGAACAATCAGCTCGCCTCCGTCGACGAAGCCGACCTCGTCAAGACCGACGGCCGCTACGTCTACCTGAGCGTGAACGGTGCGCTGCGCATCGTGGAGGCCTTGAAACCTCGGGTTTTGTCGGTGACGACGCTGCCCGGCAAGGTGCGCGACATGTTCATCCAAGGCGACCGTGCCGTGGTTTACTCGAGCATCGGTGGAACCGGCGCGCCGGCTTGCCAATATGGTTACGACTGTTCGCTGATGGGCGACGGCAGCTCCACGCTGATCAGCGTGCTCGACGTGAGCGATCGCAGGGCACCGAAGCGCGTGCGCGCGCTCGAGCTGTCGGGTTCGTTGATTAGCTCGCGCCGCATCGGCAATACGGTTCATACGGTCGTCAGCGACGGCGACAGCGGCCAGGCTCCCTACGACGATTGGATGAGTGACCTGCCCGAGTGCGGTGTACTCGACTCGGCTGTGCGCGCGCGGGTGGCGCGCCTGAAGGAGCGCAACGAGCGCGCGATTCGCGCCTACGTGGCGTCCTTTACCCCAACCCTCCGCGACAACGGGGCCGACAGCAAACTGTGCGAGAATGTTTGGCAGAGCCAAATCGCCGATGGCGATGCCTTCACGACCCTGGTCTCGTTCGACCTGACGCGCGATGGCGACCCCGCCTCCACGACGACCCTGCGCAGCCGCCCGGGCGCCGTGTTCGCTTCCGCCGACTCGCTCTACATCTCGGTGGCGCACGACAAGCCGATTCACGATCGCCAGCGCTATCGACCCTTTGGCAATTCAACCCAAGAAGTCAGCGAAATTCACAAATTCCACATCGGCGCGGGCCCGGCAGCGACACGCTACGTAGGCAGCGGCGTCGTGCCTGGCCACGTACTGAACCAGTTTTCGATGGACGAATGGCACGGCTATCTGCGGGTCGCGGCCTCGCGCGGGCGGGTGCCGGACCCGCTGGTCGAAAGTGGCGTTTCGGTGCTGGCGGAGGACCCGAGTGGTAACTTGGTGCGGGTTGGCGCCGTCGAGCACCTCGCCCCGGGCGAGGACATTCGCGCCGTGCGCTTCGACGCGGATCGCGGGTATGTAGTCACTTTCAAGAAGACGGACCCGCTGTTCGTGCTCGACCTATTGCAGCCCGCGACGCCGCGTCTGTTGGGCGAGCTCAAGATCCCCGGATTTTCGACCTACATGCAGCGCATCGATCCGAATCATCTGATCTCGATCGGTTTCGACGCCAACGACCACGGTAACTTCGCTTACTACGACGGCCTCTTGTTGCAGCTGTTCGATGTGCAGTCGCCGACCAACCCCAAGCTGCTTTTCCGGGAAAAGATCGGGACGCGCGGCTCGGGGTCGGAAGCAGCCACGGACCACTTGGCCTTCAACTACTTTGGTGAGCGTGGCCTACTCGCGATTCCCACTACCATCTGTGAAGGCGGTGGAGACGGCTCGAATGGCACGCTCGCGTTCAGTGGCCTGCTGGTCTACAAGGTCGACGTCAAGCAGGGCTTCATGCGCCTCGGCGGGGTCGCCCATGGAGAGCGTGGGGCGAACTGCAACGAGTCGTGGTCGCGTTCGGCGTCCGCAGTGAAGCGCAGCGTGTTCCTCGACGACTTCGTGTACTCGATCGCGCTCGATCGCGTCAAAGTGCAGCTCCTATCGCGACTCGGAACCGACGTTGCCGATCTCACCCTGCTGCAGTGATGTTTAGGCGTGCGCGACGAAGCTTCGGTCGTCAGACTTCCAGGTCACCTCGACGCTGGCTGGCGTTCGGAAGCTGAGGAACAGCGAAAAGCTCCCGCGTGGGTGGTGCCACACGGCCTGCCATTCCTGCAGCCCTTCGGACTCGTCGAATTGGCTCAAGTCGTGGCCGCTGGCACGTAGCTGTTCGATGATCGAGTAGCCTACGGCTTCCCAGGTCGTGCCCGTGAGATCCGAGAAACGGGTGGCGATTTGGAGGGCCAGGTCTTCGCACAGACTCTGCACGGATTCAGGATTCGCCGATAGAAACGCGGCCGGAGCGAAGCGCGAGGGCGCCTTCTTGGGCTCTTCGCGCTTGGATTTGTGCTTCGGGGGTTTCCGGACCATCGCGGCGGAACCTAGCTCAGAAGTTGGCAGGGCGTCAGCCGCTGTTGGTTCCTGGCGAGAAATGGCAAGTTTCCTGGAAGGGCTGGGCGTCGGCGAGCTAAAGTTTGGGTCCAGATGGCGTCGCTCGGCAAGTTCAAGCGTAAGTCGCTGACGACCGTTACGGCGGTGCGACTCGATTTGGATACCGAGGGCTTCGTGTACCGGAAATGGGGAGGGAGCCAGCGCTGCAAAGGCGGGGACTGGATTGTGAATAGCTCGGGCGAGACCTACACGGTCGACGCCGAGTCGTTTGCTCTCACCTACCGCCAGCTAAGCCCCGGCGTCTACGTGAAGGACGCCCCGGTCTGGGCCGAACGCGCCGAAGTGGCCGGCGAGATCCCAACCAAGGAAGGTCGAAGCGCTTATCAGGCCGGCGACATACTCGTGTTCAATGATGCCGAGCGGCGCGACGGCTACGCGATGTCGGCTGAACGCTTTGCGCTGCTCTACGAGCCTGCCGATTCGTAGCGAGCGGCCGAATCCGTAGTGAGCGACCCTGTCGCGCCTTGCGCCCCGTTCGCGAACGGGAGTAGCGTCAGGCGGATTTCCAACTGGAGGAACGGCTTCTTGGCCAGCGACGTCACGCTCACCCGACTCGAAGATTCGATCAGCTGGTACGATGCCAAAGCGAGCTGGAATCAGAAGCGATTCAGGCGCATGAAGACACTCGGGATCGTGGTGGCGGCAGCTATCCCTGTAGTCGTAAATCTTCACATTCCAGTCACGGTTGTCGGGGCGATGGGGGCGCTTTTGGCTGCCCTGGAGGGGATTCAACAACTGAACCAGTACCACGCCAACTGGCTCACCTACCGTTCCACCTGTGAAGCGCTGAAGCACGAAAAGTATCTGTATCTGGCGCACGCGGCGCACTACGCGTCCGTCGCAACACCGGAAGCGCTGTTGGCGGAGCGTATCGAATCTCTAGTATCGCAAGAACACGCCAAGTGGTCGACTCAACAACAACCTAGAGAAGCCGAAAAAACTACCACGACCTCGGGGCTTACGAGTTAAGACGGTGAACGTCGTCACGTCCGATGGATCTTGGGTTGTGGCGTCGAATCTGCTATCTGCTGCCCGAGCTCGTTGCTTCGTCTGAATACGGACGGGCAGAGTTGCGAATGGTGGAAACCGGCATGAAAACTGGCGAGCTTGTTCGGCCATGGCCGTCGGCATTGCTGTTGTCGTTCCTGGCTCTCGCAGTGGGGTGCGCTGAGCCAGTGACTAAACCCGTCGCTCCCGTCGCCGCCCTCTGTGCGCGGGAGCCGGTTACGCGAAATGGCAGTCCGATCGTGGCCAAGCTCGAAAGCCTCGACGCTGAAGACGCGAATGCCAGCGCTGTTTGGGTCACCTGGGGCGGCGAAGCGATCCCGGTCTATGTGGGGATGTGGCTCAAGCGCGGTGACGTGGTCTCGACGGGCCGGGGAGCCAAGGTCGTACTGACGTTCTTGGAAGAAGGCGCGGAGGTGCTGTTGCTGAGTGACAGTCGCGTCGAAGTCGGCTCCTTGTTCACCTGGTTTGGCAGCTTGTTCGTCAGCGGGCGCCTCGACACGGGCACGAAATACGCGAACGGCGCCGTCAACGGCACGAAGTATCATGTCAGTGTCGACAAGAGCTCGTCGCAAGCCACGTTTTCGGTGCTTGAGGGCAAAGTGACGGTGAGCCCAGTCGTCACCAAGTTGGTTGACGGGCACACGCAGGTCATACCTTCGCCTGCCGACTGGAAGCCCTTCGCGCTGTTGCCGCGACAGCGAGCCAGCGTCGTGAAAGGGCAAACCGGGGCGCCCGTTCTGAGCTCCATTCCCGCGGCGGACGTGAGGACCTGGCGCGAGCGCGTTCAGACCGTCCCCGGAGTTGGACAGAAACTCGCCGCCGCCTTGACTGAGTTGCCCGTGGCTGCAGTGCACGAAGCGTCGACTGTATCGGACTACGTGTACATGCCGGACCTCACGGGTAGCTCTTGGGCCGCCGCGCGGGAAAGTCTGAAGCAGGTCGGCCTGCGGCTCGATGCCGCGAGCGCAGCGGTCCCAGAGAGCGCCACCTTGCGCATCGTTAGTCAGAATCCTTTGCCACGCACGGTTGTTGCTCGCGATAGCGCGGTCTGCGTGGTCGCGCTGGAGCGAGCGGCGCCAGCGCTGGAAGCGAGTAAGCGGCTGCATTCGTGCGTGGATTGGCAGAACGCCGACGGCGGGAAGAATTGAGGCGAAAAATGGCGGTATCAATGGCGTGGCTATCGCCGACCGCGAGCGTGCTGCTGACGGCGGGCCTGCTCTCGTGGTCGAGTGCGGCGGCGGCCCAAGTCGTCGCGTCGCCCGCTGCGGCCGGACCCGAATCAGTCGTAACGGCTCCCGCGAAGGCTGCGCCGTCCGAGGCGACCTATGGCGGGCCCAGGCTGACTTCGGACGTGCAAGCCGACCACGCCTTCAAGTTGCAAGCCGAGGCGCTGAAGTTTGCCGACGAAAAGGCCTGGGACAAAGCGCGCGACAAGCTAATCGAGGCCTGGCAGTACGGCGAATTCCCGAACGTCGCGTTTCATTTGGCGGCGGTCTACGACGCGTTGAACGAGCCCGAGCTGGCGAGCGAGCAGCTGGGCAAGTTCTTGAGCCTGGCAGAGCCGTCGAACGTAAACTACGTGGCGGCCGTCACGCTGCAGGCGAAGCTACGCAAGCCTGAAGCCGCGTGGCACCCGCCGCCTGCGCCTGCGCCTGGGCCGCAAGATCTAACGCGAGGCAGCGCTCCAGTTGCGTCTGTCGTGCTGGCTGCGAGTGGTGCAGCGATGCTGTTTGCCGCGCTGACGACGGGCCTGTTGGCAACTGCGGCGGAAGGCGAACTCGAGCGAAACTGCCCGCAAAACCGCTGCGATCCGAAGCTTCAAGGAGTGGCCGACCGCGGGCGCACGCTGAAGCTCGTCACGAACACCCTACTCGTCACGGGTGGAGCTGCGCTCGGGGCTGGCGCGGCGTGGTGGGTCAGCATGGCTTGCTCTTCCGCACATGGTTGTTCAGCGGCGCTCTCCGGCCGGTTCTAAAGCAAGGTAACTACGATGTCGTCACTACCTTATCGCGGGCGGCGGGCGCACGCTGTCCGTCGGCCGCTCGGCGTCGTCGAGGTTGCGCTGTGGTTTGGGGCCGCGCTGCTGATGGCGCCGGCCTGCCGCGCAGACTTCGACCGATTCGATTTCGGCGCGGCCGCCGGAGGCGCTGCACAAGGGGCGCGCGGTGGCTCCGCCGGAGCGAGTGCTGCCAGCGGGGGTGCGCGGGCCGGCGCTGCGGGCGATGCCGGGGACAACGGCATGGGCGGCACGCCGACGACTGCAGGTGCGAGCGCTGCAGGCTCGGGGGGGCTCGTCGCTGGCTCGGGTGGCGCTGCGAGCGACGGAGGCGCTGACACGGCGGCTGGTGCCGGAGGCGCTGCGGGGAACGTCAGTTCGATCGGTCGAGTGGAGTGTCCGCCCGGCAGCGGTGTTCAGTGCGGACTGGAAGAGTTTTGTTGCGGGGCTCAGCCGAGCGGAGCCCCTGTATGCCTCCCTGTCGGTGAAGCGTGCGCGCCTCAAGCGTCGTTGTATTGCGACGAGCTTGGCGACTGTGCGGGGGCCTCCGAGGTCTGCTGCGTTTCGAACAGCACGGGCGTGACTCATTCGGAATGCGTGGTCGAGGGCGACTGCTCATACCCGGACAACCGCGTGTGGTGCGACGGCAGCGCTCCAGCAAACAGCGTCGAGTGCGGCGTGGGCTGGTCCTGCGTCGCTTCTTCGATTGATGTGCTCGGGCTCTCGTTCTCCGGCGCGATGCTTGCGACGTGTGAGCCCGTCGGCGGAGCCGCCAGTGGCGCTGGTGGCGCAAGCGGCAGTGGCATGGGTGGCATCACCGGCACGAGCAGCGGTGGCACCACCGGCATGGGTGGTACCACCGGCACGGGCTTCGGTGGCACGACCGGCACGGGCGCGACGGGCGGCATTTAGGTGGGAGTGGCGCGCGGGGCAGTGCCACTCTCGTAGCCAGCGTCCGTTATTCAGGAGTGGCTCTCGGCGGATGCCCTGTCCAAGCGACCGACTACCAGGTACGTCCCGAGCATCGCGATCAAGTGGTAGGCCTCATCCATCAACACGTCGAAGAACACGGCGGCAACGGCGACGAAGACTAAATCGAGCGCCATCAATCCGATGAGACGCCCTCGCTGTACCCAGGGCGGTCGCTCGCGAGTGCGGAGCCGCTGCCAGGTGACGGCCATGCAGAGGGCCAGCATCAAAAGCAGTTGAAGCGCGGGCGCGATGGGCCGAATGGCACGCCCACGAAGTAAGTTGTTGAGGGCGTCTACATGAATGCTCATGCCGAAATGCTCTGCGCGGGCGCAAGACCAGGGCGCAGAACATTGCAGGATCTCGTGCCCGTCCACCTTGTGTCGGGCGACGCCAGGCTGCGCTGGGGAATCGAACATTTGAGCGCCAAGCACCACGATCTTCCCCGCCACCTCGAGTTTGCTCGAACTCGCGAGGACATCTTCGAACGGCGTAACTGATGCGGCACCGCGTTCGAGTCCCGCGGGCGATAGCTCGACGACTTGTTGACCTGGCACATCGCCCAGCACCAGCGCGCCGCAGCCTGAGTCTGCGCCGATCTTCCGCCCGAAGCCGGCGAATCCAAGCTCGCGTTGTGGTCCGGCCCCGTTCAAAAACAGGGTGCGATCCGCGGCGTCGACCGCAACGCTGGGCGTTTGCCACAGGCTCAGGAGCGCGGCCAGGGCGAGGCTCGGTTGGGGCGCGCGATCGGGGCGCGTCGTTACCAACGTGACGAATACGGCGGCTCCGCTGTCCGCAAAGCCAAGGCATGGGCTCGCGAGGTAGCCGGGAGCATAGTGGGCGTCGCTAGGCCCTCGCTCTTCCAGCGCTTCTCGGATCAGCGGGTCCGTGTCGAGCTCTCCCGCGGCGTCTTTCGTGCTCGCAGCGATCACCACCGCCGTTCCGCGTCTGCGGGCGGAGTCGATGGCCGCAGCGAGCGCCTTCGTGCCTTCGCGCACCAGGGGGCTCGCGGGCGCGCGAACCCCGAACATCGTGTCGAACACGACCACTTTGGCATGCGCGTCGGCGAGATGCGTGAGCGCGTCTGCCTCCAAGACTCGCCAATTCGGCCCCATAGGACCGAAGGGCTCTCCGAATCGGCGCTGCTCTTGGAGCGCCTCCACGCTCCTGTCGTCGATCACGACGGCGGCGAGCCGCGCATCCAAAGGCCGCTCCGTCCCAAGCTCCCGAACCGCGACGGACAGGAACTTGAAGCGTGTGTCGAGCGGCAACATGCCGTCGAGCACCCCTGAACCCTGTAGCAAAAGGAAGATGGGGACCGCCAACAGCGCCACCACGGTGCTGAGTTTGGCTTCCTTGAAGATGCGACGAAAGCGCCGCACGATGCGCGCATCGCGCTCGGCGTGGAGCGCGGCTCGCTGGGCCTCGCTGCTCGCGTTCAGGAATGCATGGATGCGCTTCAGATCTGCGCCATAGCGCGCCGCAGCGGCCGGCGTCGGGCGTGCCCGCTCCACCCACTCGAGCGAAAGCTTGAGCTCTGGATCGCGCAGCAATCCGGCGATTCCCTGATCATGCTTCTGTTCCGCCTCGTTCAGGTACTGGAGTTGATTCGCGAACGCGAATTCCTCAGCCGTCCAGCGCCTGAGACTCGGCCAAGTGCGCATCAGCGCCTCGTGCGAGATATCGATCAGCGAGCTCTCGGAGAGCGCGCCTGCCGCCGGCGCTTGCGTCAGAAACCCGCGCCGATCACCCGTGAAATGGCCGACGACGCGGCTCAACGTGGCCAGGTCGGTGTCCGCGCTCGCGAGCACTTCGCTCGCGCGACACGGGCGGCGCACACCCCGGCCCTGGGCCCCGCGCTCGGTCAAGGCACGGAACAAACGCTCGCTGACGCGCACCCCTTCTTGTCCGAGCTCGGCAGCGACGCCGAGCAGCGCCTCATCTGCGTGTTTGCCGAGGGCTTCGCGCATGCCGCCCGCGCGCTGGTAGTGTTCGAGCGTCAGCTCCGGGGCCGCCCCCCGGCCCGCGTCGTTCTTCCAGAGATCGAAGCTACGCATCAGCGCGTGCTGCAGCAGCGGCAGCTGATCGCGGGCGTCCGCCGCGTCGTTCAAGAGACGCTGCACCAAAACGGGGGCGATCCTTGCGCCAGCCACCGCCATAGGGCCGCGGATGGCCTGCTCACGCTGGTCCCGGTTCAACGAGGGGACCAAGTACTGCCCATCGTTGATGGCCTCTGCCAGGCCACTAAACTGCGCGCACTCCCCCAGGAAGTCGGAGCGCATGGTGAGCATCACGTAGATCGGGACCTCGCGCTGTGCGCTGGCTCGCAGCAAGAGTTGCACGAACGCGGCGGCCGGGTCCTTCACCGCTCCGTCTTTGCGACTCAACTCTCGGTAACGAAACAACTCTTCGAACTGATCGACGATGATCAGCAGATTCTCGTTCGGTCCGAGATCGAGCGACAGGCAAGCCTCCGTCAGGCCTTGCTGGCTTCGCGCGAGCTGCGCCTCTAGCAGCGCAAGCTCGAGCTCGCGGTCGCGCACATCCTCTTCCTCGTTGTTCGCGCCGAGCGCTCGCGCATCTTCATCCTGAGCTGCGCGCTGCAGGGCCGACGCGAGGTGCGCCATCGGTGCATCGCCGGGCCGCAGCTCTGCGATGCGCCACGACGAGCGCTGTCCGACTGCCAATGCGCCGCGCGGGCGGTAGCCACGTCGTAGCCGCGGCAAGATCCCAGCGAACACCAAGGAGGACTTGCCCGAGCCGGAAAGCCCCACCACCGCGCTCAGCCGCTGTTCGGAGAGCCGCTCCAAGAGCGACTCGATGTGCTGCTCTCGACCGAAGAAGAGATGCGCTTCGCTGGCGCCGAAAGGCCGTAGCCCGGGGAAGGGATTGTCCTGCGAGTTTTCGAGCGGGGTCGCCGCGCCGCTTCCCGCACGAGTCGAAGCGGAGGTCGAAGCAGCCCCTCGCGTTGGTTCGTCGAGCGCGTTCAGCAGGGTAGTCGACATCAACCCGCCGCGCGTTCCGGCACGACAGCGGCCGAGCCCGCCGCTTCTACTGAGCCTGCGAGCAGCTGTTTCGCGAAGGGCAGCAGGTCCTCGCTGGGGGCGGCGCTGCCTTCTACCTTCGGAAATTGCACCTGGTAGCGCCGCTTCAAACCTTCGATCGGCGGGGCCAGATAGACGGCCTGGCCGCGCATCGGTCCCCGCGAGCGGTGGCCGAGCGCCTTCCGGACGTCGTCGATTTGAGAGCGCACCCAGCTGAGCTTGGTCGCGCTTTGATAGATTAGCCAGCCGTCGCACTCGG
>JAEUAF010000647.1 GCA_019695485.1 Sorangium sp. | reverse complement strand
CCGCGACGGTGCAGCTCGTGGTGGTGTAGCCCTTGTTGGTGCGGGTCGTGTGCGTGCGGTAGAAGGCCGCATAAACGCCTTCATTGACCAGCGCGGTGGAGTCCGTAACCGGGCTGTTGGGCGGCTGGGTGCCGTTGTTGACCTCGTACTGTTGCGTCAAGCGCACGCCCGGGAGACCGCCCGAGGGCGCCTGCCAGCCGTGCAAGTTGTACGCGCGCCCATCGGCCGCCGAGGGGGAAGCCGTGAAGGTGCCATTGTAACCGACGTTGAACACCGCGGGCACTTTGCTCGTGTTGCTGGGGGCGTTGTTGCCACCGCTCAAGCAGCGCGTGTCGCTGAGGTCGGTGCCGTTCGCGAGCACCGGAACGAAGCAGTTACCGCTGCCGCCGATGGCCCCGTGGAACGCGGCGTCCCAGGAACCAGCGCCGATCGGCATGTCGCCGTTCGGGCAGAGCGACCAGCGAGAACCAGCGGCACCGGAGCGCATGTTGACGGCGGCGACCGTGTTGGTCTTGCCTTTGCTGCAAGCCGTGGCCGGGAAGGCCAAGGCAGCGTCCGCCGCAGTGACGATCGCGGGCTCGGAGATCGGAAGCACCACGCCGAGATCGCCGCAGGCGCTCGCGACCTGGTCGGCCGGGTTCACGTCCGGAGCACCACCGACAGCGGCAAAGTTGAACTTGCCGACTGCGCGGAAGCGGACCGGGTCGTTGTCCTGCTGATTGTCGAAGCCGATGCCTTGAGCAGCCGAACGGAAGATGCCGGGCTGACCGCCGACTGGGCCGCCGAAGTTCGTGGTGGCGGTTGGGGCCCCCACGAGCATGGGCAAGCACAGGTTCGCAACGCCAGCTTGGTCGACCTTCTTCTCACACCAGCCGGTGCCAGCGGGCACGCCGGTGGTCTGGGTGCAGGTGCCCGCGCCGCCACAATCGGCGTCCGCGGCACAGTTCACCACGGGCTGCGTACAAGTGCCCGTTGCGCAGGCGCCTCCGCTGCAGCTCGCGCTGGTGGCGGCGCTACCGCAGCCATCTTTCGAGGTGCAAGCCGCACCGACGAATTGACACGAGCCCGAGCCGCAATCGGCGTTCGACACGCAGGACTTCGGCGTGCAAATGCCCGCGGGGACGCAGCTCGCGCCCGGGATGAGGCCGTTGCAGGTGGTGTCGCCGGCCGCACCAACCGTGCACGTCGTCGCGCACTGGCCTTGGCCAGGATCGCAAGCCGTACCGCTCGGGCAGTCAGCTGTGTTGGTACCCGTGGCGCAGCCGTTGCGCGGACGCTGGCACTTGGTGCCTGTCGTCGAGCCCGCGGAGCTCGGCGCGCAGCGATAGGGGTTCGCGCCGCCCGCCGCGGGACAGCCGGTGTCAGAAGCCGTCGCGGTGCCGCTGGCGACGGTGCACGTCGTCACGGTCACGGCCTGACTCGCCGCGTTGGCGGTCACAGCCGGCACGTACTCGTTGCAGAACGGGAAGCCCTTGGTTCCGAACTGCGTGCCGCTCTCGAGGTTGTTCGTCTCGCGGAAGAAGTCGGTCGTGCCCGAGTTCTCATCGCGACGGAAAGCGTGACGCAGCACAACGCACTCGCCCGTGTCGCCACCGCAGTTGTTCTGGAACAGCTCGCCGAAGTGGCTGATGAGCTCCACGCGCGAGGGATCCTGGCAATTGCGACGAGCAATCGCCGCGCCGGGAACGGTGTCGTTCACAGCCGTGGGCGAGAGCGGGAGATTGAAGGCACCGGGCGCCAGACCGAAGTAGACCAGGCGGGTGACGTCTTTCCAAGACGTCAGCGTGAGGCCTGTGCTGAGCGTGGTGCTGAACGCTAGACCCCCGTTGGTGTAACCGCCGCAGGTGTCCGTTGCAGAACCGGGGTCGCACGCGGTCTGGTGCGCGGTGGTCATCCAGAGACCGATGTCGTCGCCGGCGATCTCGATGCCTTCGGCCTTGCTGGCGTCGACCTGGCAAATTCCGGAGGTGACCGGCGTGCAGGCGCCGGCCGAGGTGCCGCACTGGCTAGCGCTGGTGCAGGCGCCTGCGGAGCAGACACCCGCGTTGCAAACGCCGCCGCTCGTGCCGCAATCGGCGTTCGAGCTGCAAGCGCCTGCGGTGCACTTGTTGGCGGTCGCGGCGCCAGCCACGAAGCGCGACATCGGCGACATGAACTGACCGACGCTCTTCGAGAAGTCGTTCACCATCGCGTTTTCGCCAGCGCCGGAACCTCCGCCGATGTACGCGATGACGCCCGTTGCGCCCGGACAGTCATTCAGGACGGCGACCGTCAACTGCTTCAGGGTATCTGACCCTGCGATGTTGATACTGGTCGCGGCTCTCGCGCCAGCTATCCCAGCCCCTAGGGCTAGGAACATTGCCACGGCAAACGTTTTCTTCATTTAGTCACTCCTCCGTTCGGCCACCCGAAGATGAACCTGCGGCCCCCTTAACAAGGATCGCGCCAACTCGAGTCCCCGGCCCGCGCTCGCGCTTTCGCCCATTTATCCGGGGATTCCACGGTGTCGAGGGGTGCCCCTCGATTCGCGAGTCTCCGATTCTCGGAGTGGGCATCCGGAAACTGCAGGGTCAAGTTTTCGGAGCGAGGCGAGCCGCGTGGCGCGTCACTCTGCGGAGTGGTGAGCGCGCGGCAGCTTCGGCAAAATCGGGGCATCGAGCAGCGTGGAAGTCGGGTGCGGTGACGGCACGTCGACGACTCGATGGCTTTCAGGGAGCAGTAGCAGCACGCTGAGTAGCGCCGTTAGGCCGAGCACCACGGCGAAGGCCACGCGCAACTCGACGGGAGTCTGTGGGGAACGCTTGCTGCGTTTCAAAGTCAAATTCGTCACGGGCGTGTGTCAGCAGTAGGGGGCTCTGTGTTGGCCGGACGTGTGGCGAGGCAGCGCGCGATCCCAGATTCCAGATTTCGTATATCGACATTCGGTAAGTGGATGTCGAGCCCGAGCGGTCGCAAAAATCCCGCAAAACTCGGCGTCTGGTCGCGGCGCGCTTGGGAGAGCACGCGAGTCACCTGGCCGTCGATGTCTGCGAGGCGCAATCCGCCTGGCTTCCCCTCGTTCCAAAAGCGCGAATCCAGACTCTCATTGCGGTTGTCCCCGAGAACGAAGACCTCGCCTTTTGGAACCACGTATTCATCGGCGACCCTTCCGATCGCGGTGAAGACCGTAAGGTAGCTCGCGCTCCCCAGAAATTCCACGAGAACGCGCCCGTCCGTGACACCGCTGGGACCCATTTCCGCGTAACGACCGGCGTCGCAGTGCGGCACGTCCCAGCCGTTGATGCGCGGCATTCCGGAGCGCACGCTGATGCGATCGCCCGCGAGCCCGATCACGCGCTTCACTAGGTCGTCGGCGCGGCTTTCGCCGGCGCGCCTGAGGACGATCACTTCGCCGCGGCGCGGCGCCTTCACGCTCGCCGAGAACAGCGGCTGATATTGGAGGCGATTGGCGACCACGATTTCCCCCGGTTGGAGCGTGGGCAGCATCGAGGCTCCCTCGACCCGGTACGACTGAAACATGCGACCTCGCAGGGCAAGCGCGAGCAGTGCCGCCACGCCGAACAGGGCGACGGTGGAGGCCAGCTGTCGCGTGCGCTCGGCGCTCCAGAAAGTCTGAGTTCGTAGCAGCAGCGCATCGCGCGCTGCGAGCAACGCGGCAGGGTCCGTTTTTTTTAGCGCGCGGCGCAGCGCGCCTCGCTCTCGATCGAGCTCTGCCCCGTCCAGGTCTGCGAGGTGTCCGCGCGTAACCGCGCGTGACAGTCGTCGCTCGAGCTCGAAGGCCGTGCTGTAGTCTTCGAGGTAGGCGACCGACACTTTCTTCGCGCGCGCTGCGGGCAGCGAAGTCAGGTAGCGTCCGAAAGGAAGGCGCGCTCTCCAGTAACGCAACAACGTGGCAAGCAGCAGGAAGATGCCCACCCCCGTGACGATGGGCGAGGCCACGGCTGCGCGGGCGATGTTGCGCTCGCTCTCAGTGAAGCCCTCGCTGAGCGGGCTCGGCAACCCGAAGCGCACGATGCACGCCGCAGCCAGGGCTGGTAGCACCGTGAGGTACAACGCGCGCAGCGCGGATTGAACGACGTCGGTTCGATTCATGGTCCGCTCAGGAGCTCGCATTCGTTGTAGCGGATGGCTTTTTCTTTGCCCTGGATTACCTGGTTGACGTAGTAGAACACGGCAAATCCAGCATTGATCGCGCCGCGCCGCGCCCAGGCCGCCTTGTCGTCGGGCTGCAGAATGCCGGTCAGCAAGCTGCTTGGACAGAGCGGCAGCGGCTCCTTGTCCACACCGTTCGCGGCGACAACCGCATACTTGTTTCGGAAGTCCGTGGTAGCCGCGATCTCAGCGTCTCCATCGCCTGGCATTACGCACCAAGGCCCTAGATTGTCTGGGGAAACGTAGGAGCCGTTGACGGCGTTCGCGGCGGTGCTTTCGAGCTTGCCGAGGTAATTTCCGATCCGCGTCGATGCGGGGTAGCCCGCGGCGGCGAACACCACCGTGGGATCGAACGTGGCTGCACCCAGCTTGCTGACTCGAATACCCAACACAGGGGGCGGGTTGTTCACAGTACACATGGTGCGCCAGAGCTCGGCGTCACCGTTACTTTGGATCAGCCGATAGAGTTTGCTGTGACGGTCGATGCCGAGCATGTTGCCGGCGACCAAGTCGACGGCTTCGGCCTGATTGTCGTCCAGCACGAGTGCGCCGCACGCGGCCTGGGCCGCCGCAAGCATGTTGCCCGAGAGCGCAGTCGGATCCAAAAGCGGGCTCGGTCGCTGCGTTCCCGCCACATCGGATCGACCCACCAGCTGCAGCACAGCCGCTGGAATTTGGGCCTTGGTTCCGCCAAGCGCCATCCAGGACATGTAGCGCGCGCCCCAGCTATCGGGGGTGACGGTGGCGCTCGACTGGGGGCCGAACACGCGCTCGCGGTTAGCCGTGGGGTTTTCTGGAGGACCGAAAAGGCCCGTCCGGAAGTTCGCGACGCGCGAGACGCCGCCGGTCAGCATCTGCACGGTGTCCGCCTGTCGACCCTGGGAGTCCATCTTGGGGCCGTGACAGTTGATGCAGACCATGTCGAACACAGCGCCGCCTGGAAGCTTCGTGAAAATCGGAGCACTGGGGGCCACGCCGCCGATATCGAGCCAGCGCGGTCGTGTCGGCCCCGTGTAGCTTTGGGCGGTCTTTTCCCTGGAAAGGTCGCAGCTCGACTTTACCTTCCAAGTCGCGAGGGGCACGCGCGTGCTGACGAACGACGTGAGCTTCGAATCGAAGGTCACTCCACCTCCTGTGGTCAGCATGTCGACCAGACTCTTCTCCGCGTTCTGGACAGCGATAGCCGCCGCGTCCGTCGAGCTGACAGGCGGGAACGTATGCCGAACCAAAACGTCCTCCCAGTCATTGCGTCGCGGCGACCAGGCGCCGGGCCTGTCCGTCAAATCCGTCGTGACCCAATGCGCATGATCCGGCACACCATCCGCGGGTGGCACCCCCGCCGACGACGGACTGCCGGTGGAGTTCGCGCCACTCAGCAGGGCGGGATCGACGATATCGGAGTTGTCTGGGCAGGTCTGGTAGCGGAGTCCGTCGTGAAAGAGGTTGACGCGTTGTTGCGCGTCCGCCTGGGCGAGCGAGTAACCGGCGTCGTCCGGCAGCACTTCCTCGTACGGCTGCGACAGGTTGTCGACCCGCGCCCCCCCGGGGTAGGCGTTGGGGTCCGACGCCGCTTCGTCCAGGTCGTCCTCCGAGGCCTTTTGCTCGATGAGTGACCACTTGCGACGGGCTGGGATACTCACCATCCAAGTGCCCAACAAGCGCGACGCGCGACAGTCGTGACCAGCGCTGTTCATGGGCATGTGCGGGAAAATCGTGTAGTCGTCCGCGTAGGTGAACGGTGTCAGCGTGTTTCGGTAGATCAGGCTGCGCCACGGCGCGTCCAAGAACGTGCTCTCGAGTGTATTGGGATCGATCACCACTTTCGGCGTGTAGATCCCAATCAGGTGTGTGTAGCCAAACGGCAGCACATCCCTGAGGGACGGCGTAATCTAGGGGATTTGACGGCCCTCGACGCCGCGCGTAATTCTCGGGCTGTACCTTTCGAGAGGGAACTGGAACAGGCCACCGCCCGCGTTGCTAGGCCAGAACTTCAGTAGATCCCGTAGTTCTGGGACCGATTGCGAGGCGTAGCCGCGCGGGTTGTGGCAGTGCCCACAATTGCCGAAAACGTAGCTCTGCGCCGTCAACTCGTGATCATTTCGCGGCATGCGCGGCGCCTGCAGGTACTCGAGCGGCACGATATCATCGGACGACTTGATTCCCGTGATCACGCCGAGCGCAATCAGGCGGTCGAGCTGCGTCAATTCGTCGGGACCTACTGGCTCGATAGTGCCACCCTGCCCGAGCGGTCGACGCCAGACTTGCAGCGGTGAAAAGCCGAGCACGAAGTCCGCGTGCGGGCTACCCATGTGGCACTGCAGACAGCGAGACTTGCCGGGCACGGCGTAGTGTCTGAGGATTTTTGCGCCTTCGTAGGCGTAGGTCAGGTTCTTGGGAGGCGGATCCTTGGCCTGAATGGCGGCCGCCTTCGGCTCGTCGGTGATGTAGAAGAATTCGTGGTCCGTGAAGGGCGTCGTGTCGTGGAGCGGAGTCGTGAGTAGCGTGGCGTCGGTCTCGTCCTCGTTCCACTCGTAGGTTCCGAATAGGGCGGTTGGCTGCCCCTCGCTGACATCCGGCCGGGTCACAATCAGTCGCGTCTCGATCTTCTTGAAGCGCGCAAGGCCGCGCGCATCAATCACCTTCTTCATGAAGGTCTTGTAAAAGCGCGTGTTGGGCGGGAGCACGAACTCCTGCGCCTTCGCGTCGAAGCGGATCGACTCCCCGCGCGGGACGCGCACGTAGCGCAGCTTGCCGGAGTCGTCGGACCACAGCGGATAGTTGGGGACGTACGCAATCACTCCGTAACGCGCGAGCTCTTCGGAATCGAAGCTGAACAGATCGGTGTCCGAGAGGTGAACGGGGAGTCCCAGCTGCTCCGCGGGTGTCGCGCCGCTGCCCGCTTCCGCCTTGCTGAGGCTCGCAAACAGAGCGTCGAGCTCGTCCATCTTCTTGTGGCGGCTCCGGCCCCAGCCGAAGGCAAAGTCGTTGTCTGGCACGCAACTGCCGAGATTGGTCTGCGCGTTGCCGACGGCGGGCGACATGATGTACGCGCTTTGCTGCCCAAACGCCGGATTGGGGACGCGAAACAGGTCCGGCGGCGTGCCGGCCGCGATCCACTGGTTCAAGCGCGCGGCTAGGGCGACGATCGCATCGTCTGGCGAGCGTTTGCTAAATGCCAACCCGCCGCCGGTGCTCGGATCGCCTTCATCGCCTTGCGGCATAGCGGTCAAAGCGTCCTCGGACTTGATCGCCGTCAGTGCCTGCGGCGCGAGCGCGGCAAAGGTGCCGTCTGTGAAGTGGAAGCCGCCATCGCTGCCAAAGAAGTGGCAGCCGCCGCAATGCCCTTTGACGTCGTTGAGCAGCTCCTGCGTATAGACGACGATTTCCGGGGACTGCGCGTCGGCGGACATCGCGGTCACGCGCTGCGGGAGCGCGACCGAACTGTGCACCGGACGGCACTGTCCCTTCGGCTCCGGTCCGTCGGGCGCGCCCGCTGAGCCCATGTCCACGGGCACTGGGTCCGGATCGGGAGTCGGGATGGGGTCGGGACCGGTATCCTCGCCCGCCTGCTCCGCTTGCTGAACGTTGGCGGTGCCGCCCATACCCACAGCAACATGCCCTCCGTGACCCTGCGATTTGGCGCCGCCGTGCCCGAGGGCCCCACCGCTGCCGCTCGCGCCGCTTGCTTCGTTGGGGTCCGACTCGGGAAAGCACGCCGACAGTGCGAAACAGCCAACGACGAGTAGGATC
>JAEUAF010000582.1 GCA_019695485.1 Sorangium sp. | reverse complement strand
CTGCCCGAGCGCTATCACGGGTACGTCAATCGCAGCACCCCTCCATACGACCAGGCCCCCGATGAGCCGCCGCGCCTCAGCGACCACGAGATTGATGCGATTGTGAGCTTCCTCGGGACGTTGACAGACCGCGACATCCCGGGCGGATGAGCGCTGCGTTCACCACAGCGTTTTCTTCGCTCGCTCCGGCCACTCGCGATCGTACTCCTCACCCCCGATTCGGTTTTGGCTGAGCTCCGCCAGAATTTGGCCAGGCGTCGGCAGACTGCTGGGGTCGACGTGGCGGGCCGGATTCCAGAGGTCCGAGCGCACAATGGCGCGCGAGCACTGGAAATAGACCGCGTCGACCGTGATCACGACAACGCAGCGTGGGGCGCGGCCATCCACGACGAACTCGGCGAGCAACGACGGGTCCACGCTGAGCTCGGCTCGACCGTTGACACGCAGGGTGTTCCCCACCCCGGGCAGCAGGAACAGCAACGCCACCCGCGGATCGCGCACGATATTGCGCAGCGAATCCAGGCGATTGTTGCCGCGACGATCGGGCATTTGAAGCGTCTTCTCGTCGCGAACTCTGACGAAGCCACGCAGATCCCCGCGCGGTGAGCAATCGAGCCCTTCCGGACCACTCGTCGCCAGCGCCACGAACGGAGCGGCCTCGATGAAGCTCCGATAGTGCCGCGTGATCACCGCTACTTCCTTGACGGTGGCCGCCTCGGCCGGCACTCCGTAGTTCGCTTCGAGCTCTTCGATGCTGCGAATGATGGACATCCGTCACCCTCAAACTCCGGCGCGGGCAGGCGCGCTAGGCAAGCCCGAGCCGGCGCCGCAAGGCGAATGCCGACTCGTTCACCCAGAAGCGCACGATGTCATGCACGATACGCATGCCTTGCTCGCGCGCCACGCCCTCTGCTCCCGAAAGGTCGCCTTCGAGGCGGCGCACGGCCTGCACGCTGCTCGGCAAATCGTCGGCCACGACGCTGGCCGCCCGCGCAGACGTGATGCGCACGCTCTGGATCCAGTCCGAGATATTGACTACAGGATTCGCGACGTAGGCACGCGCGGCGTCTTCGATGGGTCCGCGCCCGAGCCAGGGCAGCGCGCGGGACAGTCGCCGCGCCTGACCCGCCAGGTACTCCTCGTCGTGCTCACCAGATCCGTAGTTCGGCTCGACAAGTCGCGCCGATGCGGCCAGGAGTACAGAGACCTGAGGCGGCGCCAGGCGCTCGACTGCGGCGAGCCCGCGCGCGGCGCTCGCAAAGGCGCGCGCCAAGAGAAACGCCTGCTCCGCCTCGCTGAGGCTGCTCATCGCCGCCGGAACCATCACGCTGACCGGGTCCGTCAACTCGAGTTCGACGAGCCCAGCATGCGCGCGATGCACGTAAAGCTCGTAGTCGCCGAGCCCGAACACTTGGGCAACGCGGTCCGCCAGCAGCCGCAGCGGATTGCCAGACTTGGCGCTCAACCGATCTCGGGAGGAGACGCCCCAGCGCTCGAGCTCTGGAGGAAACACTTTGCCGACGATGTCGCCCAGCGCATCGATCAGGCCCGCCGCCGCATCTTCCCCTGCTTGCAGTGAAATCTGCGCAAATTCGTTGCGACCAAAGGAACCCGGCACTGCCGCCGCGGTGCGCGCGGTGCGCGCGGCCCAGGTGCTGCGTTCGAGGTCATTCGCCAGGCCTAGTGCCAGCAGCGGTGCCACGCCGACGCTACCGTCGCCTGCACGCTGCATGCGCTTCAGTACCTCTGCGATTTGACGCCACGCCGCAGCGCGCTGGATGTCGAGGCCCACCACGCGCTCGAGCTCACTCATGGCGCGAGGGAATTGACCCTGACTGATCAGACGCTCGGCAAGCTCCGCGTGCAGGTCCGCGTCCTCTGGATGCAGGGCGAGTCCTCGCTCCAGCCAGGCGAGCGCCTGATCTGCCTGATCCATGCGATCGCTAAGCACGCGGGCAAGCTCGATGAAGACCGCGGGCGCTGCGCTCTTGGTGCTTTCGATGTGGCGCACGAGCGCCCCGCTATAGCGGGCGAAGGTGGGGCCATCCGAGCGCCGCGAACTGGCCAACATGTCGCTAAACTCGCGAGCAGCGCTGCCTTCGACGCCCACCACGGCAACCGCTTGCTCGTAGGCATGCGCGGCCGCCTCGATTTGGCCACGTTGGCGTTCGACCCGGCCGAGCAAGGTGAGCGCCACCACGCGCGCCCCGACTTCTTGACTGGCGCGAACCAAGCGCCCGGCCGTGTCCGCCGCTTTGTCGAGCTGACCGCGTTTGGCTTGAATGGTTACGAGCCGCTCGAGCGCCCCGCGGTGATTCGCGTCGAGCGCGAGCGCAGCTTCGACGTGGCTAGCGGCGCGATTCGGGTCGTTCAGATGGTCTTCGTAGAGCGTCGCGAGTTTGAAATTGGCTTCGACGGCCGTGTGTGGATCGGGTTTCTCGGCCAGCGCTTGTTTGAGACGTTCGACGGCTTCAGGCCACTGGCCGTCGCTCGCGTACAAGTCGCTCAACTTGATGAGGATCGGGAAATGGCGAGGATGCAGCAGATGCGCGCGCTGCAAAACAGCCAGCGCCGCAGCCAAATCACCCTTCTTCGTGGCATGCAGATCGGCGACGGCAGCCCACAGCGCTGCCACGCGCTCGGATCGCTTGGCTCCGCCTGCGGCGCGCGTGAGGAGCGCGACTAGGCGATCGACCTCACCGCGACCGAGCAGCAGTTCGGAGATCCGCGCTGCTGCGCGCTCATGATCGGGATCGATCTCGAGCGCGCGGCTGAACGCGGTGACTGCTCGCTCGGGATCACCAGACGACCAGAGACGCTCGCCAGCCTGAACGAGCCCGGAGCCCGCACGCCCGACGTCGAGCAGAACCCGCGCTTCGCGCTCGGCGGCTTCACCGAGCAATGCCGGATCGCCCGAGCGCTCGGCAATCCGGCTGAGCCCACGCGCCGCGCCGATCGCCTCTGGATCGCGCGCCAAGGCCGCACGGAACACGTCGAGCGCCTGCGGATCGGAGGCTGCTTCGAGCAGCTCGCCCAAGCGCGTTTCGTGCACGGCGATGCTGATCGCGTCCGAGAGCACGGCGGCCAGCTTGGCGTCGACATGTGCCAACAATTGGCCGTCACCCGAGGCGATGGCGATGCGCTCGAGCGCAAAGAGCGCGCCAGTGTCTTCGGGGAGCAGCTGCAGAATGGCTTGGAACGCCTGGCGCCCGTGATCAGCGGTCTCCACCCTGCCACTTTGCTGTAAGCGACCGAGTTCACGCAGCGCCGCGACGCGAGCCGACTTGTCGGCGAGCACGCGAGCTTCGGTCCCGTACACGTTGGCGAGTGCGTCCCAAGCGCCACGCTCGGCGTAGAGTGACTCGAGCGCCAAGAGCGCCTCGAGGTGCGCCGGATCGCGCTCCAGCACGGACTCGAACGCGCGCACGGCCCGCGACGGGTCGCCGAGATCGTCGCGATACACTTCGCCGACGCGAAGCAGCGACGTGATCGCGAGGCGCATGTCTTTCTGAGCCGAGGCTTCGTGTTCGAGCTCCTCGACCAAGCGCCGATAGTCACGCGCTTCGGTGAGCAGCCGCACGCGGCCGTCGCGCGCCGGCCCGAGTTCGGCGTCCGCGAGCAGCGCTTGCTCGTAAGCGAGCAGGGCCTTCTCCGGCGAGCGCAGGCGATTTTCGGAGACCTCGCCGATCCGCAGCAGCGTACGTGCTTTGAGCTTCGGATCGTCGAGCGTCCCGAGCTCTGCGTCGAGCACGCGCACGAGCTCCTCCCAGGCCCCCTTCTGCTCCAGCTTTCGCTCGAGTGCCCGCGCGGCGGCGCGATGGCTCGGGTCGGCCTCGACGGCGCGCCGATAGGCGCCCAGCGCGTCTTCGTCGCGACCAAGCCGCTCTTCGTAGAGCTGGCCCATCTTGAACTGCAAGGCCGACAAGGTCGGCCCTTTGGTCAGCAGGCGGAGCTCGTTCTTGTAGGTCTCGAGCAGCTCTTCCCAGCGGCCCGCCTTGAAATAGAGGCGGCCGAGCGAGGCGTAGGCGGGCGCGTACGACTTGTCGATGTCGACCAGGCGCCGGAACAGGCTGACCGCGAGCGCATCGTCGCCAAGATCAATTTCGGCCACCTCACCGGCGCGGTGATAAAGCTCGAGTTTGCGACGCTTGTCGGGCACGCGCTCGGCTTCGAGCTCGAGCGCGGCGATCAGCTCCTTGAATTGGCCCGCCCGGTCGGCGGCGCGCTGCAGCGAGTGCACCGCCGAGATCTCTTGCGGCATGATCTCGAGGATGCGCCGATACGCGACCATGGCCTGCGCCGGTGAGGCCAGCGCGTCTTCGTAGAGCCGGCCTATCTTGTAGAGGTAGGTGACCTTGCCCTCCGCGTCGCTCGCTTGGTCGACGGCGCGTTCATAGAGCTCGACGAGCTCCGGATAGCGCCGCGCGAGAGTCAGGAGGCGCGCCAAGGACTTGAATGAGGTGGAAAAGCCGGGCAGCACGCCGAGCGCGCGCGAGTGGTGCTCCATGGCCTTCTCGGGCCGATTCAGCCGGGACTCGTAGATCTCCGCGATGCGCGCGTGGGCGGCGGCGCGGCGCGTGGGATCGGCAGCGCCCTCCGCCTCACCGCCGTGCACTTCGACCAACTTCTCGAACTCGTTCTTCTGCGTGTAAAGATCCGAGAGCGCCTGCAACACGGGGATGTAACAGCGGTCTACGGCCCGGGCGCGCTCGTACCAAAGCGCAGCGCGCGTGTCGTCATCGAGACGTGTCTGATAGATTTCCCCGATCCGCAGGTAGCAGGCGAGCTGGTCCGATGCGGAGCCCGCCTGTCCGGCGAGCCGCTCGAGCACCGAGGCAAGCTCCGCGGGCCGCCCTGCGAGCTCATAGAGGCGCGCGAGCTCCTCCAAAATCATCGCGTCGAGGGGGCTCTCCTTGGCTGCGCGTTCGAGCGCGCTGAGTGCATCTTCGACGCTACCCAACCGGTCGAGCCAAACCCGACCGACGCGGTAAAACGACATCGCGCGCGCAACCGGATCGGTTGCAAGCTCCGCTTCGCGCTCGAGCACCGAGATCAGATCTCGCCAGCGCTGGTGCCCGTAGTGCAAGCGCTTGAGCGCGTGGAGCGAGGTCGAGCTCTGCGGATCGCCTTGCGCCGCGCTCTCGTAAAGTTCGACGGCCGTGGTGGGGTCGCCGCGATGCGCTTCGAGCAGCCGAGCACGGGCGGCAATCAACGCGGCGCGATGCCGAGGATCGTCCTTGACAGCGTTGGCCTCGCGCTCGAAAGCGCGGCCGAGGCCCTCCCAGGAACGCGCCAGCGCCTCCGCACGCTCGGCGCCCTTGATGCGGGTGACATCGGCGCGGGCAAGCTCCGACCCCGCCTCGAGCGCCTCACGTGATTCCTTCTTTTGGCCGAGCAGGTCGTCGAGAACCGTGGCCTTATCGTAATAAAGCTGCGCCTTTTGGCCCGGCTCGGCGGTGAGCTTCAGCTCCGCGTCGAACAACACGACGGCCTCCTGCGCGCGGCCGAGCGCCAGCAACACACGCCGCGCCCCACGGATCGACGGCAGGTGATCGCCGAGCAACGAGTGCGCTTTGAGAAATGAGTCGGCAGCCTCTTTCTGCTCCGCGAGCGGCGACTCGAGCAGGCGCGCGCTCTCGAAGTACAGACGCCCAGCGCGCAAAGGCTTGGGGTGCTTTTCGAGCTCCGCTCGCAACGCTTTCAGCAGAT
>JAEUAF010000543.1 GCA_019695485.1 Sorangium sp. | reverse complement strand
TCGTCAGCGGCAGTGAGCGCCGCCCGGTGCCGCAGCTCCCGTTGGCCGTCGACATCCCTGTCGACAAGCCGTACAGCATCGTGGCCAGCAAGCGTGGCTACCAAGACTTCGAGCAGAAGCTCGAGTTCGAGGACGGCCAGGCAGAGCGCACCTTCGTGATCGATCTGGTGCCGCCCATGGCGACCGACTCGCATCAAGCTCCCGCGGCGAGCGGGCCGCCCTCGCATGGCAGCACTAAGGAGCACGCGAGCAGCACACCCGCGCCGGGGCCCGCACCCACTCCGCCCGTAGCCAAGGCCGCAGCGGCTGGCAACGGCACGCTCACGCTAAACTCCATCCCAGTATCGAACGTGATTCTGGATGGGAGGCCGCTCGGTCCCACGCCGAAGCTCAACGTCAGCGTGCCCGCAGGCAACCACACGGTCATCTTCGTACATCCCGAGCTCGGGCGAAAAGCCAAGAGCGTGAGCGTCGCAGCGGGTAAGTCCGTGCCGGTCGTCGTCAAGTTCTGAGGCGCCTTCGCCCCGCGCCGCCGCGCCGAGTGCTCGAAAGAGCGCGGTGCGGCGGTCGCGCCTGGAGCCCCTCGCTGGGGTCGACGGGCAGCCGCTATTCGAGCGCTTCGCCCCAAGCGCGGAGGCTCGTCGCACACGCGGCGGAGCGAGGCAAACCGGCGCAGCGAGCCGGGTCGAACTGAGGCCCCAAGAGCGAGAACATCTCGCGGGACACGAAGGTCAAATCGCGCCCCCAGAGCGCTCGGAAGCGCCGATTGCGATCGTCCAGGCGCTCGCGCTCCGCGTCGTTCACCACCCGACCCAAATAGCCGCTGGCGATGCTCTGAATCTCCTGATCGTCGGAGATCGCGAGCACGCGCTCGAGAAACCCCCGCACCAGATCGCGCTTACCCGCTTCGTTGAAGAGCGCGGCCGCAGTGATGCAATGGTGCGGGATATTCTGGTTTGACCCAATCAGCTCGCAGGATCGAGCAAGCTTCTTCGCGCCATCGAAGCGCCATTCGTCACGTTCTGCGGCTGGCACTTGATTGGCTGCAATATAGGCCAGATATTGGCCAGCGATCAGCCAGAGCTCCTGATCATACGGAAACTCTGCCAGGCCACGCGCTTCGATGCGCCGCGCGTTCCTGTAGTCTTCGAGCCGCGGCGGCTTCGGCTGCAACGTGATGAAGGTGTCTGCTAGCCGGTAGGCCTCGCGATACTTCGGATCGAGCGCGATGATGGCATCGAGGTAGCTCGTCACCGCCTCGAAACGGCGCTTCTCTTGAAAGTGGAGCCCGTACGAGACCAGCACGTGGGCAAATACGAGATCGGCGAGCGCGGCTCGGTAACCGAGGCTCATCACCACGGTCATATCCGGGCCAGGCAGATAGTACGAGTCGTGTGTCCGCCGCACGTCGCGCGCCATCTCGAGCAGGCGCGCGCGTAGCGCGACGCTCACGGAAAGCGACGCCGCAACGCCGACGACGGCAAGCAGCGTTCGCTTCCAGTCACTCAATCTCATGCTCGACGTCCATCGGCGTCAGCTCCACCGCCTTGCCCGGATGATAGCTTCCTTCGACCTGCACGGTGCTGAGCACCGCGTCCCCGTCGAGATCGCCGTGCGCGATTGCGCTGAATTTGGCGCTATCTGGGGTGCGCTCGGCTTCGAATGCGAAGCTGTAGGCGTGGGGCGTGTCGAAGCCGAATTCGAGCGCGTGCCAGGTGGGGTGGTCCCAAGTACCAGGCGGATCCTTGACACGTACACCACGTGGCACGCTGCTCGGCGTGAGCGGTGCGGAATCAGGCAGCGCGTCGGTGGAGTGCGCCGCCTCGAGTCGCGCTGCCGCCCGCGCCGCGATATCGCTCACGCCGGCCGTGGCCTCGCTCACGTATGACGCATGAACGTTGCGCACGAAGGTCGGAATCAGGACGGCGAGCACGGAGCCCACTCCGGCCACCAGGGCGGCCGCTTCGAGAGGGGTCAGGGATCGCATGCGCCCGACCCTACATCATGCGCGACGAGCCCGCCAAAGCGGACACCTTGCACCACAAAGGCGCAGCAAGCCGCACCTGACGTTTCTGGGCCCCACCCCGGCCGCAGTGACAAAAAGGGTCAGGCCCTCGACCTGTCGGGAGCCGTCGAATTCCAAAATGACCGACAAATTTTGATGAGGCACACAGGTTGCTTAGGCTTCGACCAGCATGTCGAGCAGCCACGCCCGAAGGTCCCGGACCGCTCGCGGCTTCACGTTGGTGGAGCTGATGATCGTTGTCGTGATCGTCTCGGTGTTGGCGACCCTCGCCGTGTACGGCACGCGTCGCTACATCGCTTCGTCCAAAACGGGCGAAGCGGTCCAGCTAATCGGCGCCATCAAAGCAGCCGAAGAAGCGTTCAAGGACGAGACCTTTTCGTACCAGGACGTGACCGGCGAACTCACGGTGTTCTATCCGAAGAGCCCGCACTACGGTCAATACAAGGTGCAGTGGGGCGGCACCGACAGCATGTCCCAACGTTGGAGCAGCCTGGGCGTGAGCCCGTCGGGCCCGGTGTTGTTCGGCTACGCGTGCGTGGCGGGCGGCCCTGACGAGAACGTCAAGAGCCCCACCGACAGCGGCGACATCAGCGTCGGCAACTGGCCTAGCGCCCCGCCAGGAAACCCTTGGTACGCGGTGAAGGCCAAGGCCGATCTCGACGCCGGTGGTCCACAGACCGTTTACGTCGCAGCTAGCTTCACCACCCAGATCTTCTCAGCCAATGAGGGCGAATGAACGCCTGGCTGATGCAGCCTAGTTTTTTTCCCAATCCCCACACCCAAGGAGACTCGAGATGATTGCCAAGCAGCTCAAACGCCTGAAACGCGGCTTCACCCTAGTGGAGTTGATGATCGTGGTCGCCATCGTCGGTATTTTGGCCGCATTGGCCATCTACGGCGTCACCAAGTACGTGAAGAATGCCAAGACCGCGGAGGCACGCGACGCCCTTGGCCGCATGTCGAAGGATGCGACTGGCGCATTCAACCGAGAAAGCATGGCGCCGAAGGTGCTGGGCCTCGGCTCGGCCGTCAGCTTGGCTCACCGCTTGTGCTTGAGCGCGAAACCGGTTCCCGCGGCTGCGCCCAAGGCACAAAAGTACCAATCGAAGCCAAGTGAATGGACCGCCACCGGAGCCACTGCCACTACCATCGGC
>JAEUAF010000521.1 GCA_019695485.1 Sorangium sp. | reverse complement strand
CGAATCGCTTCCTCTCCGCCGCAATATCATCGGCTGCAGCTGCGAGCGCCCGCTCGAGCTTTGTGCCATCAGCCATCAGCCATCAGCCACCGCTCTAGCGCCGCATCAACGTCTTGTTCAGTCGAGTCGGGGGAAGCTTGGCGCAGAGCTGCGCGCTTGAGCCGAATTCCCGCTTCCGCCATGTCGAACACCTGCGCAAGCTTCTCCTCGGGCGGCGTTCGCCTGCTCGTCTCGAGATCATCAGCGGCCAGGGTGTCCATCGACCCGAACGATAGCGCTCTTTATGTCAAACGTCAGCTACGCTGGACCCTTGGCGCTCGCCGGAAATTGGGTGGCTCCACGAAGGCTATTTCGCGTCAAAGGCCGTCGTGCGGGTCAGCTGGGGCTAGCTCGACTCCCTCGCCAGGCTATGCGTGCGCGGCCCGCCGACTCGCCTCGCTTCGAGCTCGGCCGCGATCTGAGCGACGACGTCCCACCGCTTCGCCTGCGCCGCCAAAACCAACGACTTCGCCAGCGCCGTCTCGAGCACGTTCGACAGCTCGTAGGTCTCGGGCGATTCCGTCACTTCGGCACGTACGATCGCGCACTTAGATGCACGATCTGACACGTTGGGCGGATCGGCATGAACCCCGATCCGGGCCGATTGCTGCTCGATCGTGTCCGCCGCCTGTCTCTGGTCGTTTCAATTCCCGGCGCTTCAACCTGTTCCTCTAAAGCGACCCGCGGTGTTCTGATCCGCGGAGGGCTTGGCGCCCTCAGGTTGTGGTCGGCTTGCGCCATTCGAAGCGTCGTGGATTTTGTTGCAGCGGCACGGGGGGCAGAAAACGCAGCGCCAAGGGGAAGTTGGCCTCAGCATGCCGATCGCGTAGCCAAACCAAAAGGCAAGGGGCGCGAGGTAGAGGCGAGTTTCGTTCGCGTAGCCGAAGACGAAAATCAGCCCCAGCACCGCCAGTGTCCAAAACGCCGCGCGCGTGTGCCTCTTCTGGACGATCGATACCGCGCAAGCGAGCGCCGCGAGCAGCACCAACAGGCTTATCCACGCGCGTCCCGCGCCCCAGTTGTGCCACAGCCACTGACGCAGATTATGTCCCAGGTGCGTCGGGTTCTCGACCCAGCGCGCGCTCGCCTCCGGAACTCGCCCCGGCAGATTCGCCGGACCTTTGTAGAGCGCCTCACGCAGGAGCACGATCAGCCCCGCGCCGAGCCCAAACCCCGCGCTCGCCACCAAAAGCTCCTGTTTGCGGCGCTCGGAGGAGATCGCGGGGTCGGCCGCGGCTAGGGCACACCACAGCGGGAGGTAGAGCGCGGTTTCGTGGTTCACGACGCCGACGAGCAGCAAGGGCAGCAGCCAACTCAGCGAACCGCGCTGCACCGCCCAGTGGCCGAACGCGGTGAACAATACGACGTCGATCGAATCCCAAGGATACTCGAGTTTGTACACGGTCAGCGCGTGCACCAAGCCAAAGGCGGCCACCACCGCGAGCGCGAGTCGCGCGCTATGAATGGTCCCGCGCAGCAAGCCCCACAGCAGGGCGTTTTTCTGCGAGCAAGCCAAGCCCCATGAACCACGTCAGCGCTTGCGCCGGAGTCGCCGAAACCCGCCGCAGAAGTGCGACGCCCAAAGGCGCGAGCACGCGGTGCTGCGAGCTTTTCCAAACCGGCATACCGGCCAGAATGCCGTCCACGTTCGCGCGCACGAACTCGACCTTGCCCTGGTTTTCGTACAACAAGTGCCCCCGGCCCGGCAGTGTTACCCTGCGACCAGCTTGACTCGCCTGCTCCCAGACATCCTCGCGGCCGACCTCGACGTGCTCATCGTGGCGATCAACCCATCCGTTCGCTCGGCGGAGGCTGGCTACTCATTCGCATCGAAGGGCAATCCGTTCTGGCGTCTCCTGCACGCGTCCGGCCTGACGCGAGTGCTGCTGAAGCCCGAGGAAGGCGCGCGTTTGCCCGAGTTTGGCATCGGTCTCGTCAGCGGGGTGCGCCGCGCGACGCGGAGCGCAGGTGAGCTGACGCGCGCGGAGCAGCGACTCGGCGCAAAGCGCGTCGCGCGCGTGGTGGCGGAGCAACACCCGCGCTACGTCGCCTTGCTCGGGCTCACACTCTACCCCATCTTCTTTCCGGCCGGTGCCGAGCGGGGGCCCGGGCTCAAGACAGACACCCTATCCAATTCTCGCGTGTTCGTGTTGCCGAACCCGAGCGGGCTCAATCGCGCCTACGCGGGCTTCGACAAGAAGCTCATCTGGTATCGCGCGCTCGCGAAACTCGTGCGACGCTAGCGTTCGTCGCCTTCACAGGGTGCAGTCCGTGCCTCTTCGCGAGGCGCGCGTCTTCCATTCCTGCCTAAGCAGCTCCCCCTCGACACTCCGCAAGCCTCCGATTCGAACTCCTCGGCGCCCCGAGCGGGGTGCCTTTCGCGGCGAGCTCAGGATCGGCGCACGCCCGCGCGCCTCCGTTTCGAACTCCTCGGCGCCCCGAGCGGGTGTCTTTCGCGGCGCCCCGGGGGCTCAAGATCGCAAATTTCCCAGAAACCTCAACTGTTTCGAGCGCTTGAGGGACCTAATTAGACACCGTAAAATTGAAGTCGTTAAGCACTCAGAATCGTTAATTTATGTGGGGATTTTGGGGTTCGTCGCGAAACCGGTTTTCGAAGTGGGTGCCGGCGGCCTCCTCTCATCTCGATCGGCGCTCGTCGCACCCCTTCTCGAACTGCTCGTACTGATCCGCGTCGCTGATTCGTGTTGCTAGTGCGTGCGTCCGATGACTGTGCGCGCTCGGGCTTGCCCCAGCTGCTTGGCGAATCTCAGCGGCTCAAGCGACGCTCTCGGGCTTCTCGAGCAGAAGCTACTTCGCAAGCTGGCGCAGCGTCTCCTCGAGGCTCGTGGCGCCGCGGCGCGCCTCGGCTTTGCCGCCTTCGAAACTGACGCGGCCCGAGCGGATGCCTTGATACATGTCGCGAAAGAGGCCAGCGACGTCCGCCGAGATCCCAAACGAGGTGAAGGTCGGCACCACGGCTTCGAGCGGCGGCTCGACCAGCTGGATCGTGCGGCCGAGTAGCTTCGACACCACCGCCGCCACTTCTTTCGGCGTGACGTCTTGTGGCCCCGAGAGCTCCAGCACGCGCTCGCCGCGCGGCCCGTCGAGCAGCGCCTCCGCGGCCAAACTGCCGATGTCGGCTGTCGAAACCATCGGCAGTCTGAGATCACCCGGGATGAAGCTCGGCAACACGCCGTCCTGCTTCGCCACCGGCAACACGGAGCCCCAGTTCTCGACGAAATACGCCGCGCGCAAAAACGTCGAGGGTACACCCACCGCGCGCAGCGCCACTTCACCCGCGTGCACCGTCTGAATGATGCCTGTACCGGTTTCGTGCTGGCCGCCGACGGAAGACAGGAACACCACGTGCGGCACTGCCGCGCTCTTCACGATGCCCGCGACGTCCGCGAGCAACCGCGCCCGCTCCGCCAAAAAGCTTTGCGAGGCCATGTCGGGCGGCGAGAGCAGATACAGCCCCTCGGCCCCGCTGAGGGCGTGCGTGAGGCCAGCCCGATCACTCAAATCGCCAGCGACAACCTCGGCTCCCAGCGCCCCGAGATCCCCCGCCCGCTCGACGTTGCGGACCAATGCCCGCACCTTTTTGCCGGCCTGAAGTAGCTTCTTGGCCGCAGCTTTCCCTGTATTTCCGGTCGCTCCGCTGATCACGTACATGGCGTTTCTCCTTTGCCCGCTTGCGGCGGAGAACAACTTGAGGCCGCGGCATTCATTCGTCTAATGCACAATTGTCACTATACTAATGCATATGCTGCATGCACCGAAGCTCGCTGCCATCGATCTCAACTTGCTGGTGGCCCTGCGCGCACTGCTCGGCGAGCGCCACGTCACGCGCGCTGCTCGCCAGCTCGGCCTGAGCCAATCGGCAACCAGCCACGCGCTCGCTCGCCTACGCGAACTGTACGGCGATCCATTGTTGGTACGAAGCGGGAGAAACCTCGAGCTCACACCGCGCGCAGTCGCACTCCTGCCGCAGCTCGAGCACGGCTTGACCGAGCTGGAAGCCAGCTTACGCGGTGAGGAACGCTTCGAGCCAAGCCGCGCAAGCTTTCCGCTGCGCATCGGCACCGCCGACTACGGTCAAGCCATCCTGAGCGGTCCGCTGCTCGCGCTCCTGCGAGCCGAGGCGCCGGGCGTCAACCTGCAAGCCACGAGCTACCCCGAAGTCTTGGAACAGCTGAAGGCGGGAACCCTCGATTTTGCGCTGATCGCCAAAATGAAGCTAGCGCGCGTGTTCTTGGAGCAGCGTCTCTTCAGCGACGGCTTCGTGTGCATGCTGCGGAAGGGTCACCCTGCCCTCGACAAAAAGCGCCTCAGCCTCGCAAAATACCTAGAACTCCAGCACCTCCTCGTCTCGCCCGGCGGCACACCTGGCAGCTACGTGGACACCGAACTCACGCGACGTGGCCTTACACGGCGGGTCGCCCTACAAGTCTCGAGCTTCCTAGTCGCCCCCCAAGTCGTCGCCGAAACCGACCTCATCAGCACCGGCCCCGAGCTCCTGCTTCGACGCATGAGCGAACACTACCCCGTCGTCCTCTTGCCGCCCCCGCTCCGCATCCCCCGCTTCGAACTCTGCCTCGTCTGGCACACCCGCCGCGATCACGAACCCGCGCACGCCTGGATGCGCGACGCGATCGTGCGCGCGGCGAAGGGGGTGTAACGCCGGCATCGCGGGGCGCGAGATGCGCGTCAGCGGCCCGAACTTGTCGATGTCTTGGCTGTCACTCCTTCCGCTAACTTCGCCTATCTCGCGTATCACCATGCGCGGCTGGTCGCGTTGGCGACGCAGGCGGAGCGGCACTTTGCGGCGGATCCGACGGTCACGCTGTTCAAGCTGCGGCACTTTGGGGAGGTGTTGGCGCAGCGCGCGGCCGCTAAGGTGAGGCTGTATGTGGCACCGCAGGAGGGGCACCAACAGCTGATCGCTCGGCTGGCGGATGGTGGCGCGATTGGTGTCACGCGGCGCTCGCTGTTTCATGATTTGCGGCGCGTGGGCAATGCGGCGGTGCACGAGGGCGCTGGCGACCATCGTGGGGCGTTGCACCAGCTTCGCATGGCGCGCGAGCTTGCGGTTTGGTTTCAGCGAGCTTTGGGAACGGAGACGACCCCGTGCGTGCTGTTGATTCGATTTCGTCCTCGAGTTCCCGGCGCCCTCGCCCGAGGAACTGCGGGGGTACGCCAAACAGCAAGCCGAGCGCCGCGGAATCAAGCTCGTGAATGGCGTGCGCCACGGACTCGCGTCAGCGAAGACCTTTGCCGAAGCGGAGCCAATCGTCGACGTTGAACACCGGCGCATGCAACTTCTAGTAAAGCAGAGCATCACGTGCTTTACTAGTCGACGTGGCGAGGTCGACATCCTTTACTAGGCCGGGAGCTCGCAAAGCGCTGGCCGACCGCGCTGGCACCTGGGTCACGCAAGGGACTGGCGCGGGGGCGTACCGGGCGTTCGTTCCCAAGGCCCTTCCGCCCGACCCACCGCTCTTGGTCGACCAAAGCATGCAGCGGAAGCTCGAGCGAGCCAGCGTCGCGCTGGGGCGCTTGGATGGAATTGGGCGTTTGCTGCCCGGCCCAGACGAGCTGCTCTATAGCTACGTTCGAAAGGAGGCTGTTCTCTCGAGTCAAATCGAAGGCACCCAGTCGTCGCTCGCAGATCTCCTCTTGCACGAAAACAGCGTTGCACCTGGCGTTCCAAACGAGGACGTTCAAGAGGTATCGAACTACATCGGCGCGCTCAACCGCGGCGTCGCAATGTTGGCCACGGTCCCGTTGAGCCTGCGCGTCATCCGCGAAGTGCATAAGGTGCTCGTAAGCGGCACGCGAGGCGAGAAACAGACACCGGGCGAATTCCGCAGGTCGCAAAATTGGATCGGCGGCAGCATGCCTGGCAACGCCGCCTTCGTGCCGCCTCCCGCACAGGGAGTAATGGGTGCGCTGGGCGCGCTCGAGAAATTCATGCACGTCAAGCAGGTCCCGACCCTGCTCAAGATCGGCTTGGTGCACGCCCAATTCGAGACCATTCACCCGTTCCTCGACGGCAACGGACGTGTGGGCCGAATGCTGATTCCGTTGATGCTCGTCGCGCTAGGCGTGCTCGAGCGGCCCTGGCTTTATGTCAGCCTTCACTTTAAGCGCCATCGAACGACCTACTACAAGTTGCTGCAGCGCGTACGCACCGAAGGCGCCTGGGAAGATTGGCTAAGCTTCTATCTCGAAGGAGTCGCCACGGTGGCCGACGAGGCGGTCGAGAAGGTTCGCGAGCTGATGGCCCTCTTCGAACGCGATCGCCGAAAGGTCGACGGCTCTCGCAGCGGATCCATCTACCAGCAGGTGGCGCTACACACGAACGTCGCCGTCTACGAGTATCTGAAAGCGCGGATCGCGATCCGCGTTCCGGAAGCCGCCGCGGCATGCGGCACCACTAAACCTACGGTCGCTCGAGCCCTCGAGGATCTCGAGCGGCTGGGGATCGCGCACGAGGTGACGGGAAGGCCGAGAAATCGTGTCTACGTGTACAAGGAATATCTGGAGGTCCTCAACCGCGACGCGGTTGACAGGCGCTGATCGTCGAACGGGACGCCGTAGCCGCCGGGCTCGTGCCACTCTTCGGCTAAGCCAGTAAGCCCCATGAAGCTTTTATTCCTCCGTGCCGTGGTTCTCGCAGCATGCGGCATCGCCTGTGCACCGCAATCGACCCAAGCTCTACCGCCACCGCTTTCCAGCGCGACGCCACCCCGCGGCGGAGCTGCAACAGTGCACGCGCCGGACGCACCCGCCACCGCGGAAGCGCCGGTTCCGACCGGATGGAAAACACACATCGAACCAGATGCGTTTCGCTTGAGCTATCCCCCGGGCGCCGCGCTGACGACGGGGGATGCTGCCGGGGCGGAGCCGCTCGGTAACGGGCTCGTTCGAATCACACTGACCGAGACGCAATTCGGCAGCAAGAAGACCAACTTGGTCGAGGCGTATTTGGTCATCGGAGTGTCGACCGAACCGAGCGCGGTGACGGGCTGCTCGACGTTCTCGGACTTGCAAGCGGACGCCGAGGTACGAAAGCCGAAGAGCGTCCACGGCGTCGAGTTCGCCTCGCGTTCTAGCATCGAGGCCGCCGCCGGAAATCTGTACAACGGCCGCGTGTACCGCGTCTTTCGCGCGAACCGCTGCTATGAGGTCGCCCTGATCGTTCATACGGGCAACATCGGCAACTACGAGCCCGGTACCGTCGAGAAATTCGAGGACGAGCGCGCCTTCGAAGCGCTCGAGCGCATCTTCGAGACGCTTCGGCTGGGCCGCTGATTCAGGTCGCGTGGTTTCATCGGTCCGCTCGCGCATCACGGGACCACAGCGACGTATCGACGAGTTCGTTCATTGCGGCGTCGCTGCTTCTTGTAGTCGCACCGTGAATCCCAATCGATCCGCCCGAACAATTCGAGGACCTGAGGTTGCTTCCGGCGCTGACTGTATTCCCGCAGCGCCTCACTGTCTCGCCTGGGTTCCGAGGCAGCTGAGCTGCCCAGTTGAGGTCGCGAGCTCACTTGGAGGCAGCCCAGCTGCCTGGTTCCTATGCCGCAGCTGAAATTGGGCAGCTGAGCTGCCCTATCGTGTTGCCTCTCACCCACTATCGAGCAGGTGAGCTGCCTTTTTTGAAGCCCTCAAATCGTTCTGAGGCAGCTCGGCTGCCCAAAACGAGGCCCCTACTTCTTTCAGAGGCAGCTCACCTGCTTCGAGACAAGCTCGTACCTTGTCAGAGGCAGCTCACCTGCTTCGGGACAAGCTCGTGCCTCTTCAGAGGCAGCTCAGCTGCTTCGAGACAAGCTCGTGCCTCTTCAGAAGCAGCTCACCTGCTTCGGGACGACCTCGTGCCTCTTCAGAGGCAGCTCAGCTGCCTCTGGGTAACCTCGTCCTGGGCGACGTCGCGTGTCGCCTGACACGCGGTTAAGTGCGTCGCTTTTTCTTGCAACCGCGCGAGATGTTGCCCGAGTCGGCGGGTGTCCGTCACGTGGTGTGGCGCGGAACAGGGAGTTTCAGTTCGTGATTGCGTCTACTGATGGGTCTGCACCGCAGGCTGGGCCGTCTACGTCTACGCCGGCGTCGGCGCACGAGGAGGCCTATCTGGGGCTTCAGCGCGTTGAGTAGGACTTGCGCGCGGTGCCCGAGCAGGCGCGCGCGGCCCCTGAATCTGCGGGGCCTCGCCGAAGAACTTACCATTGATATTGAAGGAGCCAAGATGGGATACACAGCATGCCCTGGGATCAAGTGGCCGGGGCACTAACACGGGAACACCAGATGACGAGGGCTCGTAGTTTCGGTGCGGCCGGGAATCCCAGAGTTGTTGGGATCTGCGCCCTGTGTTGTGCGTCGTTGCTGCGCTGCGACGGCGAAAGCGCGGAGCATCCGAACAGCGCATTCATCTCTTTGCGCGAGCTTGAGCAGCCGGCGCAACCCACCAGCCCAGAGCTTGGCATTCTGGTTGCGGTTGCCGCACGCGGCGGGAATGCGATCCGGTTGGATGTGGCCGGAGGTACTGCCGAGTTCGTGCAGGGGGCCGCCAACCCGCTTTGCATCCAAATAGACGACGACCAAGGTGCTCACAGCCGACAGCCGGGCATTGACGTTCATGCGGACGTAGCGGGCGAGATTGCCTTCGTGATCGCGATCCATCCAACGCCGGGACACGAGGAAGCGCGAGTCAGCGCAAACTTGGGGTCCCTCACCGCCCGAAGTATTTCCGGGGCGTCGATGGGTTCCGCTGGTGCTTCCGGGGCTGGCGGCGAAGCCGGCTCGCTGCAACCGACCACTTCGATGTCCGGGCTGACCATCAACTGTGACCTCGCCCCGTTCGTTCCTGTCGGCAGGTACTCAACGCTTGTCGTGTCGCTCGGGCGGGCGCCGGTTCCGCCATCGTCTGGCGGCACAGGCGGCTCGTCGGGCGGTGCCCCAAACACGAGCGGCGGTTCGATCACGGCGGGGGCGGGAACCGCTGGCAGCTTGGACCAGGGGGGAGAGCCTTCAACGGGCGGAAGTGACATGGGACCGGGAGGTGCCGCAGGAATGGGAGG
>JAEUAF010000375.1 GCA_019695485.1 Sorangium sp. | reverse complement strand
TATGCCCATCGCGCGCTCAACCTGCGTCCTGCACGAGTGGCCGGTCGCGAGGCCCCGACCCTCGTCCCGCTCGGGCTCGATCTTCCGCTTCCAGGAGAGCGCGAAGATGCCGAGCGAATCGTCCTTGTGCGCGACCTCGTGGCCGTAGACGCCGCACATCCCGCAGCATCCGCTCTTGATGAGCTCGATCGGCACCCCAAGCGCGCCGAACACCTTCGCCCAGTGCGCCGCGGCTTTGGCCACGAGCGCCTGCTCGGTGCAGTGGGACAAGAGGCGGAACGGCTGGACGCCGGTCTTCTCGGCTCGCGCTTCGAGCTTGTCTGTCTGCCCCGCCAACCACTCCTGGAGGAGCGCCACGCGGAACCCGGCGTCGCCGCCGAGCTCTTTCGGGTATTCGTCGCGGTAAGTGAGGACCACGGCCGGCTCGACGCCCACCATCGGAAAGCCCGCCGCCGCGACGCGCCGCAAGAGCGCGGTGTTCCGCTCGACGACGCGCTTGAAGACGCGCAGAAAACCTTTGATGTGGAGGGCCTTGCCGTTCTCGAAATAGGGCAGGACGTGCGGCGAAAAGCCGAGCGCGCGCAGCACGAGGCAGGATGCTTCGAGCACCGACGGATCGTAAAAACTCGTGAACGCATCCTGCAGCACGACCACGACCTTGTCGCTCTTCGGCAGCCTGCTCAAGGCGTCGAGGTCGGACACGGGGATGCCATGCTTGCGCAGTCGAGTCAGCGCAGGCTTGGGATCCAAGCGCGGCGCGTCTACCAAGCCGGCGACTCGCTTCAACACGAAGCGCATCAGCGGATTGTGCGAGAGCAAATTGGCGAGGCGCGGCGCCATCGCCAGGAGGGGCAACATTCGCTCGAGCATGATGGTGGCGTAGTCGCCCAGCGGGCGCGCGTAGCGCCGATGGTAGAGCTCCAGAAATTGGGCGCGAAAATCAGGCACGTCCACCTTGATCGGGCACTGCGTCGCGCAGGCCTTACAGGCCAGACAGCCCTGCATCGCGTCGTAGACTTCGTGCGAAAAGTCCGCGCTGCGCGCCCGAAAGAACAAGCGCTGATAGACGCGCGCGAGCCACGGCAAGGCGCGCCCATTGCTAAGCGCGGTGGTCGCTGTGAGTCCGGTTGCGGCCAGCAGGCGCAGCCATTCGCGCATCAATCCCGCGCGGCCTTTGGGCGAATGGATGCGGTCGCGCGTGATCTTCGACGACGGGCACATCACGCTGTCGTTGCTGGTGTCGAAGCACTGGCCGTTGCCGTTGCAGTTCACGACTGTGCTGAGCGCGCTGAGATCCGCCTGGCCGATGGTACGATCTTGCTGGCCGCGGGTCGGCGCCGAGATGGTGGCGAGCTGAAACTTCTTGCCGAACGGGGTCGTGATCTTGCCGGGATTGAATTGGTTCTTCGGATCGAAGACGGCTTTGATGCGCTGGAGCTCGCGATAGAGGACGGGGCCAAAGTGGTGCGGCACGAGCTCCGAACGCATGCCTTTGCCGTGCTCTCCCCAGAGTAGGCCACCGTGGCGCGTCACGAGCTCGGTGACTTTGTCCGAGATGCGTCGGATGCGCGCCTCGTCTTCGGGGTCTTTTAGATCCAACGCCGGGCGCACATGGAGACAGCCTACGTCCACGTGACCGAACATGCCGTAATAGAGGCCTTCTTGGTCCAGGATGGCGCGGAACTCGCGCACGTAGGCTTGGAGGTTCTCGGGCGGCACCACGGTGTCTTCCACGAACGGCACCGGCTTGCGCGTTCCGGGTGCGTTGCCGAGCAGGCCCACGCCCTTCTTGCGCAGATTCCAGAGGCTCTCGCGTTCGTTCGCCTTCCAAGTCAGCGCGTAACCGTGCGGCACGCCAGGCTCGCCGCGACGCCGGGCGATCAGGTCAATCAGCGCGTCCACCTTGCGCTCTACGGCGCTCGCCTCGTCGCCGCTATATTCGACCAGGTTGATGGCGCGCGTCTCGACGCCGACTAGGTCGGTCACGAAGGGCCGCACCTGGTCGTAGATCACGTCGGCCTTGGCGAGCTTCATCACGGTCTCGTCGATGGTCTCGACCGAGCCCGGATCAGTCGCCACCAACCACTCGGAGCTCGCCAGCGCGTCATCGAAGCTCGGATAGTGGAGCACGAACAGCGCGCGCTCCTTCTGGAAGTGCGTCAGCTTGAGGCGAGCCTCGGTAACCACGCCGAGCGAGCCCTCGCTGCCCGCCACGAGCTGCCCCAAATCCACGCTCTGACCATCGCGCGTGGCCATGTGCGCCAGGTTGTAGCCCGTCATGTAGCGCAGCAGCTTGGGGAAAGTGCGCTCGATGTCATCGGCCTTGCTCTCTGCGATCTCGCGCACCAGCCGATAGGCTTCACCAACCAAGTCCTCGCGCGCGCAGAGCTCTGTCAGCTCGGCACCGTTGACGCGGCGCGTGCGATGCTCGATGCCGCCGCGCAACACGAGCGACAGCTCCAGCACGTGGCGGCTGGTTTTGCCGTGCAAGCGCGAGCCCTCCCCACTCGCGTCCGTAGAAATCATACCGCCAAGGGTCGCGCGGTTACTGGGTGACAGGTTCGCCGCGAAGTACACGCCGTGCGGCTTGAGGTAGGCGTTGAGATCGTCGAGCACCACACCCGGCTCTACGCTGACCCAACCCTCCTCCAAGTTCAGCTCCAGGATGCTGCGCATGTGGCGCGACAGGTCCATCACCACGCCGCACGTCAGCGACTGGCCGTTGGTGCCCGTCCCGCCGCCGCGCGCCGTGAGCGACACGCCCTCGAAGCGCGGCTCAGCCAGCAAACGAAGGGCAAGCACCACATCGCCCGCTTCGCGCGGAAAGATCACGGCTTGCGGCAGGAGTTGGTAGATACTGTTGTCCGTCGCGGCGGTGAGCCGCGTGCCGTAGTCGCGGCGGACGTCGCCGCGAAACCCTGCCCGCGCGAGAGCATCGAGAAAGCTGACGACAGCGGAATCCACGCTCGCGCGCGGGTCGATGCGAGGAATGGTGCGAGAGACGAGCGCAGCTGACACGCTCGTGTGTTTTGCACGCTGCCTGCGCTCCGGCAAGGCCTAACCGGCGACTGAACAAGGGTGTTCGGGGCGCTCCGTGAGCCTGATGCTGCGCTTTGTCCCGCCGAGCCGTGCCTTCGTGCTGCAGGTGCAGGTAAAAGCGTGGAGGGCGCGGGCGGCTCGGCGGGGCGCTTCGAGGCATGAGCGTCGAAACGCGAAAGGCCGCGCGCTAAGGTTCGCGCCCATGGAGCATCGGAGCTTCCTCCCCCATCGCGAAGCCCAGCGGCCCTTCGTGGGCTCGGATCTCCTGGAGCGGATCGGCGGGCGCGCGACGCTCGACACGCTGATCGACGGCCTCTACCGGCGCATCGAAACGGATCCCGCGCTGCGCCCCCTCTTTGGGCGTAACCTCGAGGGCGAGCGCGAGGCGCAAAAGCGCTTCTTCTGCGAATGGCTGGGAGGCGACGCCGTCTACAGCGCGCGCGCTCATCTGCCGCTGAAGCACCGCCACGATCTGTTGCCGATCACGGCCGCCCTCGCACAGCGCTGGCTCGAGCATTTCGAGGCGTCACTCGAGCGCGCCGTGTCAGAGGGCCTCGCGCGACGACTGATCTTGGAAAATGTGCGCCAATTCGCGTTTTCCCTGGTCAATGAGGGGGAGCAGATTTCCGCGCTGCGCGCGCATCCACACGGCACGTGTCTGCGCTACGAGCCCGCCAGCGCGTCGCTCGGCTTGGCGCGCCGAGGCGACGTGTCGCAGCTCCAACAGCTCTTGGAACGCGCACCGGACGTGCTGAGCTCGGCGCCGCACGCAGCGCACTTGCTGCAGCTCGCGACGCTCAACGGTCGCATCTCGACGGTCGAGCTCTTGCTCGATCACGGCGTCGACGTCAACCGGCCGTCGCCGATCGAGCCCTTGATTTTGGTGAGCGCGCTCTGCGCTGCGCGCGCTCGAGGGCGAAAAGCCATCGAATCGCTGCTCCTCGAACGCGGCGCGCGTGAGGACATCTTTACGCACGCCTTCCTCGGTGATCTTTCGCGCCTCGAACTCGATCTCACGAGTGACCCCGCGTCGGCGCAAGCCAGCGACCCCGCCGTGGACGCCCTCGAGATCACCCCGCTGCATCACGCGGTGGCCGGTGAACGCCCGGCGGCGCTAAGCCTGCTGCTCCGCGCTGCGAGCGCGCGCGGCGCACGAATTCTCGGAAGTGGCCGGGCGCTCCGCGATGCCGCGACGCGCGAGAACGTGGCCCTGGTCCGGTTGCTGCTCGAGCATGGCGCGAGCGGCGCTGGAATCGGAGCGGGGCGCTGGGTGCTCCATCCGGAACTCGCTCCGCTGCTGACACGCGCGGGCGCGAGCGTGGAGCGTAACGGCGCCTGGATTGGCCTTTCTTGCACAGGAAACCAAGGCAGAAAAGACGACCCGGAATACGTGAAGGCGCTGCTTGCGCATGGCGCCCGCGTCGATGACAAACGACTCAGTGGGCAGGGCAACGATGGCGGCCAGGCGACGGCGCTGCACTACGCCGCGAAGGCTGGCTTCGTGAAGAGCATCGCTGTGCTGCTCGACGCAGGGGCTGATCCGAGCGCGCCCGATGACAACGGCCTCACGCCGCTAGATTGGCTCGAGCGCGCCACCAAGTCTGTCGACCGGGCGCAGGTTCGACGCTTGCTGCTGAACAAGTAGCAGCGCCAACCAAACCCCACGCCTGCGCAACTTGTGCAAAGCAGGTTCTTCCATCGAAATTTGCGGCACCGCACCAAAAGGACGGCCTGCGGGTCACGGTCGACTCGCCCGCGTGCGCGAGCGGCTGGTTCGATTTGCGGCTAGACTCGAGAACCTAGGCACCGAACGTCGACGCCCGCTGGGCTCGCCGCGTTCACTCCCACCACCGGAGGATCACCATGTCGTCAGCGCCGCTCGGTCCGAATGATCGCCGCCGTGTTCAATCTGCCGATCCTCCGACGCCGCAATCCGCGTACGACGCGACGGTGCCCGCCACTTCGGGGCCGCCGCCGCTACCGCTGATTCGCCGTAAAGTTAGTGCTGAGACGGCTGTCGTCGTGAACGACGTCGAGGGCGCGGGATCGCCTGCCACTGCCCCGTGGCCATTGCCACCCTCCTCGCGAGCGCAGGCCGCGGATCCTCTGGAGGCATCAACTCCCTTTGCGGCCTCCGTAGATATCGTCGAGCCTGCACCCGACACGACAGCCTCTGGGTCCGAGGGCTATCCCACGCTCGTCACGCCATGGTGGCGACGCGTAAAGGCACCGTCGCGACCCATTTGGATTGGGGCGCTGGTGGCCGTCGTCGCGGGCGGCTTGGGATTTGCAGCGGGCGCCAAGCCCTGGGCCTCGCATCCGCCCACGCGCAGCGTTGCTGCCGCCAAGGCCAGTCCCAATCAACAC
>JAEUAF010000298.1 GCA_019695485.1 Sorangium sp. | reverse complement strand
TGACGCCTGCGGTGCCGAGCTGTCCTCCGAAATTGTCTCCCCAGCACTGAACGCTACCGTCGCGCAGCACAGCGCACGCAAAAGCCGAGCGCGCGGCGCCCCTACCCCCTGCGTTCCACGTGCCGCCAGTCGTGATCGCGCGCGCGCTGTCGATGCCTGTAACCAGAACCGGCACCGAAGAATTGGCGGTGGTCCCGTTACCGAGTTCGCCATGCTCGTTCGCACCCCAGCACCAGACCTGGCCGCTCGCCTGCAAGGCGCATGTGGTCCCTGTGCCCGCGCTGATGGCAACTACGTGTCTGGCGTTCTGCGGGCCCCCGCCAGCGGCATTCCCGGCCACCCCAGCTGCACCCGCCGACAACTGGCCGCCCTGCGTCGACTGGGCGCCGCCCATGCCTGGCGCTCCGGCGGCGCTCGCGAAGCGCGGCGGGTCTGTGGCCATATCTAGCGTCGAGCGCGCGCCGCACGCGAACAACACGAAGACACAGCCCATCACGCGCGCTGCCAGCTTGCCCACGCGAGCGAGGCTATCGCCACGCGCGCGCCCGCGCAATGCTAGCGGCTGCAGATCTCGTAGTGTTCAGTGTCGAGCGTGATGCAGGTTGCGAATGCTCTGATGCCCCTACCGTCACGAGCGATCGGCCGCTGGTTGAGCGGCGACAGCAGGTAAAGTGCTCGTTCCATTGCTTCGGATCAGAAAGTTGCGTCGCCTCGGATCGATTGGGCGGTGATTGGACATTAAGCGTTCCCACCAAGTGCACGCTCGGGCGGGACGGCCGAAGTCGTTGCCTTCGGTCGCCCACTATGGCAGTTGCCCCGTTGATGGGCGTTGCTCGGCTCGACCGCTTCGTACTGCTCCTCGCCGCGTGCCCAGCCGGCGTGTCTTGTGCGCGCGAACCGGCCAGGACTGCCGTCGACGCCGACCACGCGATGGTCAGCCAATGCACTTTCGTGGGTCACTTCCTCCACGAACTCCCACGCCATGGCAGCTGGCCGCAGAACGCAGAGGGGCCACGCAACGAAGTGCGCCGCAGAGCTGCCGAGGCCGGCGCGACGCACCTAGTGTGGGACGCTCCCGTCGCGGGGCGCGGGCAACCGCAAATCGTAGGGCTCGCTTACAGCTGCCCTTCCGCCGTCACGCGTTGAGCCAAGCGCGCGAGCACGCGGCGAAGCCGCCTGAGCCGCCGGCCCCATTTGCGGCCCCGCTTCGCGGGCCGCGCTCGGATTCAGCGACGCCTCGGACGACCGCTCTTTCTACCTCATTGCTCACGAGTGTGACGTGTGGACCGAGCGACGGCGTCCGCGCGCCGCGCAGTCGTGCGTAGGCGCAGTGAGCGTGTGGGAGGCAACGCGGAGTCGGTGCTGCTCAATGCGGCGGGGGCTCTGCGACGATCACGCCACAGTTGGTGAACATCAGGTTCGAGTCGATCCGGAAATTGGATTGATCGGTGTGACGCTCGGCGTGAAAAAGGTCGAGCGCGTAGATCTTACCCTTGGTAAGCCCCAGCGACGACGCGGCTTGATCCAGGTTCACGGTGCCGGTCGCCTCTGGGTGTAGGCCGCCGAGGTCGATCGCCGGCAAGAGTTTGTTGTTGATGAACACCCAGACATCGTCGTCGCCGATGAACGTGAACGACTCGCCCCCGTTGTATTGAAACTGGGTGTGGATCTCAGTCGTGAAATGGAAGTTGTGAGCGCGCCCTTGATTGCCCCAACCAGTGTTGTCCAGCGGGAAGTAGGCGTGACTTTGGAACGTCAGAACTCCGTTGTTCGGCTGGAGCGAGAGGTAGATCACGTAGGGCTTGTTCACGTTGGCGGTGTAGCGGTACCACTCGTCGAAGTTCGCCTTCGTCGTGGTTTGCTGGCCGTAGGGACACTGACCGCCGCTGCCATTCTTTTCGCAAATCCCGGTGTAAGACGGCTTCTGATCCGAGCCGAGCGCGGCCATGACGAGACCGGGCGTGGGCTTGCTGCCGGCGAACGCCTCGAAATCGGGATGGCCGTTGGGATCCTTGGCGCCGTTGAAATCGCGCACCACGCCCAGGATGTTGCTGCAATCGCTCGAGCCTTGGCTCACGCTGGCGGGGGGCTTGTCGCCGTTGAAAGGATCGCCAAGCTTGTAGCCGCCGTATTCGGCCGCGGTAAAGCCAGCGGGTAACACGTAGGGAGTGCCGGGGGCGTTACCCGAGCCTGAGCCGGCGACACTGCTCGCGCCGCCGCCGGGCAGCACGACCACGGTCCCCCCGCCCGACCCAGTAGCACCGCCGCTACCGTCGCTGCCGCTACACCCGGACACGCTCGCGACCGACATCCCAAGCAGAAGTAGCCCCAACGTCCCACGGCGAAAGATGCCTGGATTGATGCACAAACAATCGAACTTCATGGCAGAAAGCATAGAACTCTCCTGATCGGCCGATGGGACGCGGCCCGTCATCTAGTGGGCGGACCACGCTCGAAGTCCGCACAGAAGCTCCAGTCTACACGATTTTGACGGCGTTGCGGTCCGCGTTCGACGCGGTCGCTCTCCAAAGCCCCTACAAGGGCGGGGAATCGCGCACTCCAGCGCGCGGGCAATCCAAATGCGAGCGCGAGCTCCGGGGCGCTGTCACGAGTGGCCGGGGCCCTCGCTTCCGGAGCGCGGGGGTTGTGCTAATCAATCCCTAGCGGGTTCGGGATGGCTAATCGATCGCACGTTGTCTTGGTGGGTTGCGCGCTGTGGGTGAACGCCTGCGGACGTACGACTGAGTCAACCACGGGCGACGTCGGCGGCGCTAGCAATGTCGGTGGCGCTGCGGCAGCAACTAGCGTTGGCGGGACTGGCTTGGTTAGCGCGGGCGCGGGCAATCTCGCCGGCGGCGTCGGCGGCAGCGCTGTTGGCGCGTCCGGCGGCGACGCGGCCGTTGCTGGCGCGGGCGCGGGCAGAACTCCCGACTGCACGGATCCGGACTACCTCGTGTGTGACGACGTTTGTGTCGACGCGCGGAGCGATGTCGAGCACTGCGGTAGCTGCTACACGGCCTGCTCAGCGACCGAGGTGTGCCGCGCCGCGACATGCAGGGCGCCGCAAAGCTGCACGCAAAGTGTTTCTGTATCTGGTTTGACGGACCCGCCTCGCATTTTGTCAGGCCGCGACGGCTTCTCGCTCGAACAGATGTTTCAGGGCGGTCCGGCGACGGTGCGTGTGAGCGCCCGTCGCATTTCTGACGGCGATCTGCCGCGCTTCAACTTGGATCTCGATCAACAAGCAGCCGGGTCCGTGCCGATCACCTCGAGCGCAACCGCAATCTACGAGTTTAGTGTGGAAGCGAGCGCGGGCGTGCACACGCTCAGTTTTTCGCTGGGGGTAACCGGGATCGGAGCGCCAGTCGTCGAAGTCACGTCGGTCGAGTTCGACGACTGTACGGATCTTGGCGCGACGTGCGCGAACGGCGGCGCCTTCTACTCCAACACCAAGAGCTGCGCGCCGTTCGTCTGCGACAGCGCCGACGATTGTGG
>JAEUAF010000039.1 GCA_019695485.1 Sorangium sp. | reverse complement strand
ACGGAAATATCAATGACTCGTAGACTCGACAGCTCCCCCAAACACTCGACGCGCGCACGCTGGCTCTTCGCAGCGGTGGCAGCGTCGACGGCGCTAGTGCTGGGCTGTTCGGCTTCCAACGGTTCCGATCCCGAGGGCAACGCTGGAACCGGTCCCAGTGAAGGGGGGGCAGCGAGTGGTCAAGGTGGTCGCAGCACGTCGGCGGGCGGCGCGCCGGCTGCTGGCAGTCCCGCCACGGGAACGGGCGGCGCTTCGAATGTTGCCGGGGCCGGAAGCGGCGGAGCGGCCCCCGGTTCGGGCGGCACGCCTACTTCGGGCGGCGCGCCTGCGTCGGGCGGCGCGTCTGCTTCGGGTGGCGCGAAGGCCAGCGGAGGCAGCGCTGGGACGCCCGGTGCCGCGGGTTCCAAGGCGAGCGGTGGCACTCCCGGCACGGGTGGCGGAAGCGGTACTGGCGGCGCAACGGGAAGCGGTGGCGGGAGCGCGACCGGGCATCCCCCCTGCAACTACTCGAGCGGGCTCAATGTGGCGTGGGTCAACTTTGCGCGGGACGTGCCGAACCCCAACATGAACACGTTCAACACCATCTTCAAGAACACGTTCAACGCGGGCGGGCGCGTCATTCGCTGGTGGTTTCACACGAACGGCACCACCACCCCCGGCTACGACTCGAGCGGCATGGCACAGAAGCTTCAGCAGTCGCACATCGACGGCGTGAAGAGCATTCTCAGCGCCGCCAACGCGGCTGGCGTTTCGATCAACATCAGCCTGTGGTCGTTCGACATGTTGCAGTCGAACGCCGGCACTACCTACACTAACAATCAGGCGCTCCTCGAGAAGGACGCGAACCGCCAAGCGTACATCGACAACTATCTGACGCCGTTGGTCACCGCCCTGAAGGGCACGCCGGGGCTCTATTCGTACGAAATCTTCAACGAGCCGGAAGGCATGGGCCCCAAGGGCTGGGCCACGCACAAGACCACGCAGGCAGCGATCCAGAAGACCGTCAATTGGCTCGCCGCGGCGATTCACACCGCGGATCCGACGGCCCTCGTGACCAACGGTTCGCAGACCTTCGATTATTGTTCAGCCGTCAGTGGCAAGAGCAACTGGTATTCCGACAGCGCGTTGCGCGCGGCTGGCGGTAAGCAAAACGGTACGCTCGATTACTACGAGGTTCACTACTACGCCTCGAACGGTGCCTCGGATTCGCCGTTCACGCACTCGGCCACGTCCTGGGGTCTCGATAAGAAGCTCGTGATTGGCGAGTTTGCGGCACAGGCGACTGACGGCGTGGCGCTCAACAATCTCTACACGTCGCTCTATACCGGCGGGTATAACGGTTCGTGGGCGTGGTCCTATTCCGCGGACTATCCGTGGCCCGCGATGCAAGCTCCGATGCAGGCGCTGTTTACGGCGCACTCGGACGTGGGGACTTGCCCCTGAGTCGAGCGCCCGAGAAGCGGGGACTTGCCGGGCGTTGGGCCGTCGCGCTCGCGCTCATGAGCGGACTCGGCGTCGCCTTCGCCCTGTGGCCTTCGCCGAAAGTCCCATCCGACCAAGCGTCGAAGCGCGAAGCGCCCGAGTCGGCTGCGCTCGAGCCATCCGCCCGCGAGGTCGAGCCAAGCGCGCAGCCCGCGCCCTTGCCCGTACCCTCTGCCGTCGCCGAAGCGCCACCGAGCGTGCCGCTCGAAGAAGACGAGTTGATGGCGCGACTGCGCACGATCAAGGGGAGTGATCCGGAGCTCGCGGTCGCGCTCGCCACGGAGGGCAACCGTCGCTTCCCCGACAGCGCTGACGCCCCGGAGCGCACTTCGATTCTGATCCATGCCCTGGCCGCGCTCGGCCGCGCTTCCGAGGCGCGCGGCGCGGCGGAAGAGATGGTGAACCACTACGCGGACTCGGCCTGGGTCGCCGAAGTGGAAGCGTTTACCGGCGCGCATCGTCACCGCAACCTGCGCGTCGCGGCAGACGGCAAGCTAGAGTCGTATTAGTAGCCTTGCGGTCGACGTCGCCGCCTCGATGTAGAGCGGCAGAGCTGCGTGTTCTCCGGCTATGCCGGCACCTTGAAGCTTTCCCCGATCAGGTCGACGCCGCATTGTAGATTCTCGACCCAATCGATGAAGCGCGACACCATGTCTTTGCCTTGGAAATAGGCGCCGTGCTGGGGCGCGATGATGTCGATGTCGAGCGTGCGAACCATCCTGGCCCAGGCGCGCATGGCGACGTTGGAGGCCATGTAGCGCTGATGAAAGCCCAGCATCTTGCCGACGTGTGCGTCGAAGTCTTCGACCTTGCGCTCCCCGCCGAGCGAAGCTCCGAGATCCCCTGAGTAGAGGATCTTGGAGATAGGATCGTACACATGTAGGTTGCCGCAGGAGTGCAGAAAATGGGCCGGTAGGATCTTGAGGCCGACCCCATTGAGGTCGAGTGTCATGCCTTCGTCCGGGATCGGCTTCAGTCGATCGGTCACCAAGCGGTCGAGGCCGAAGTGCGGGATGAAGCGCACCCAAAGCCGCGAGGCGTAGGCCACTGCATCGGTGGTCATCAGCCAGCCATTGAGGGCCGCTACGATGTCCGGGTCCTGATGCGACAAGAAGATGAGCGCGAGCTTGCCGCCTCCGATTTGAGACATCGTTTCGGAAAGCACTCGATTATAGACTTTGTGCCCGCCAGGATCGAGGATCATGCCCACGCCTGCGTGAACGATGAGGTGCTGATTTGCCGGCACCATGTTCCCCTCCTCGTAAGCGGGCAAGAGCAAATTCCGGTGGTTATCGTCTTCGTAGAGCACGTCGCAGGCCATGTGCCGCTCCTCTCCGCTTTTTGCGTTGGATCGTGTCGGTCTCAGCCGCCGATGCTGGCGAGTAGATCGGCAATCACGCGACGCGCCTCACGACCGACCGGCTCTTCGCCGAGGATTCCGAGCGTGACGTCTTGTTGGTTGGGGTTCGGTCCACGAAGCCCGGTCAACCAGTGCGCATCGACCTCGACGCAGACCACCCGCGCTTGGTCGCCCATCTTGGCGGCCTGGTCGAGCGTGAGCATCAGGCGTCCGCCCAGGCGCTCCGCCGTTTCGTGGTCGAGCTGTCCGCGCGTGGCGATGACGAGGCCTTGGCTATCCATCACGAATGCACCGCTCGCGCCAGCCGCCGCCGTGCAGCCGTCGAGCAACGTGTGCCACGCGGTCGCGCCCCAGGCGTTGCGCACCTCGCGCAAGGACTGCCCGAGCGCGGCTGCGTCGAAGCTCGGTGCGCTGCCCGCGCTTCGCGGGGCTTGAAAACGCAGGTAGCTCGGGCGTTCGACGCTGCGCTCGGCGACGCTGGGCTTCGGGTCACGCAAGCGGCGCGAGAGCGCGCGTGCGTAGTCCAACTCAAAGTAGGGCACGCTGGGGTCTTTCGACATCGGGTTCGCTCCTTTCCGTCAGGCTTTCGATGGTGGCTTCGACTTCCGTCGCGAGCACGCCGAAGCGGCGCGCCTCGGGCGAGACCGGACCTTTCAAGTAGCCCACGGGAACGCCACGTAGGCTGGCGTTGGTGAACACCTCCGCCCTCGGGATCACGGTATCGAAAACGCAGTCGAATCCGCTCCATACCTCTGCCATCACGACCTGCGACGCTTCGTCGTCGCGGTCCACCATCGTTGGCAGCACGCCGAGCAGCGCCAGGCGCGGATTGTCCGTGCTGCGCACGCGCTCGATGACGCGTAGCGCACGCGCGAGCGAGCGCAGGCACAAAGGCTCGGCTTGGAACGGGATGATCACGTAGTCGGACGTGTTCAGGGCAGCGCGCGTCACGAGCCCCGTTCCCGACGGCGTGTCGAGAAGCACGTAGTCGAAGCGGCTCTTGACTGGCTCGAGCAGGCGGCTGAGGACGTCCGTCCCGTGCAAAGAGAGCTCGAAATCACAGGCATCCGCAGGATCGAGTCGACCGCGCGGTAGCAGGCAGAGCTCGGGCAGCTTGGTGGTGACGATGGCTCCCTCGCTGGACTGCTCGCCCATCAAGATTTCAGCGAGCCCTTCGTACTCGGTGTCGCTGCGTGACAGTGCGTGGCCGATGCCGCCTTGCGGGTCGAGGTCGACCAACAGCACGCGCCGCCCGCGTTCGGCGAGTGCGAGCGCGAGATTGAGGGCCACGGTGGTTTTGCCGACGCCACCCTTCTCACTTGCGATTGCGATGATATTCGTCATTCGGTAACCCTCAAGGCTTTTCGAGGTTGTCTTCGCTGTAGCCGAGCTCACTCAGGCGTTTCAGGTTGGCGCGCACTTTGGCGTCGTCGGGTCGCAGCGCGCACGCGCGGGTAAACGCGCCGAGCGCCCCGCGGTAATTCTTGGTGAGGAGTGCGTCCACGCCTTGCTCCCAGGCGGCTTCGAAGGCCAACGCCTCCGGGTTGCGTTCGGGGGGCAAAGCGGCGGGCTTTAGCGCGGGCTCCGCCGCGGAAATGGGCCCCGACTCCGAAAATGCTTGATCGAACGCGCCGTCGAGCGCGGACTCGGCGCCTTCGTCGGTGACGCGGGCCGCTTCCATCAGCAGATACTCCCAGCCGCCATCCAAGTTGCGCGTGCCGGGCGTCGTCGCCAAACGGCGGCAGCGCGCGATGCCCCCGCTCGAAGCGAACGCGAGCCGCCCGAGGGCGAGCAGTCCTTCGCCCCGCTCATCGTTCGCCGACCAGATCTCGCCGTTGCAGACCACGACGTCGCCCAAGTGGTGCCCCTCGAGTTCGACGTCGACCACCACGGAATGTCGACCCAGGCAGGCGAGTTGCAGGTAGTCCGGCACGCTGAACGGCGAAGCGTCCGCGCCTGCGCCCGAGCCGAGTCGGCGCAACACGACCTCCCGCAGCTCCTCGATGGGAACCGGCTTTTCGAGCACTTCAATCGAGGCGTGGTGCGGGATTTGCGCCCGATACGCGTTCAGGTAGCCGGACACGAAGATGACCGGAATCTTCAGCGCACGACGCCCGAGCTCGCCCAACAGTTCGAGCCCAGAGCGTTCCGGCATGTCGATGTCGCTCACCACCAAGTTTGGCGGCTTGTGGTCCAGGAAGCGTAGCGCGTCATTGAGGTTGCTGGCCTCGACGACCTCCAAGCCGAGCTTGGCGATGCCGCGCGCAACATTGGAGCGCAGCACCGTCTCATCCTCAATCACGAGCACTCTCTGCATGACCGACTGACAGCGCTCCGAGGCTAGGTTCGGGCCGGCGGGATCAGGTACGATTCCGCGACCAAGTCGTTTCCGCAGCGTAGCTCGCGACACCAGTCGATGAATTGAGCCACCTTGTCTTTGCCGCGCAGAAACCCGCCGTGCTGCGGCGCGATCGTCTCGATGTCTAGATTGCGGGCCATGTTCGCCCACGCGCGCAGCGCGGCATTGCCTGCCATGTAGCGCTTGTGGAAGCCCTCCATCGCTGGCAAGTGCGCTCTGAAGTCGTGCACCTCGCCCTCGACGCCGACCGAGGCGCCCAAGTCCCCCGTGTACAGGATCTTGCTGACCGGATCGTAAACTTGGAAATTCCCGGGTGAATGCAGGAAATGTGCGGGCAGCAGCCAGAGCTCGCTGCCGGCCAGATCGAGCCGCATGCCCTCGTCGCTGACCGGCTTGAGGCGGCTCTGAACGAGCCGGTCGAGGCCGAAGTGAGGGATGAAGCGCACCCACAGGCTGGGAGCGTAGGCGGTGGCGTCGGTGGTCATCAGCCAACCGTTCACCGCGGCGACGATGTCGGGGTCCTGGTGAGAGAGCAAGATGTAGTCGAGGTGCCCGCCCTTCAGTTGGCTCGTGGTTTCGGCCAGCACCTTGCTATAGATCTTGTGGCCACCGGGATCGAGCACCGCGGCGTGCCCATTGTGAATCACGACGTGCTGATTGGTGGGGATCGACGTGCCCTCCTCGAAGCCCTCCAGCAGCACGTTCTTGTGTCCGTTAGCGTCGAAAAGAATGGTGGTCGTCATCGTTCTTCCATCACGCTCAGATGATCTTCGAAATCTCTTTGACCGCTC
>JAEUAF010000899.1 GCA_019695485.1 Sorangium sp. | reverse complement strand
GCTCTATTCCGGCATCTTGATTTTGCGCTGGGCACGCCTTTGGGCGCCGCGGAGGGGCTGGGCCGGCGGGGGCGCTCGGTCCGTGAAGGAACTTTGCCATGGACCGGCGCGCTTGCGCGTGCGCTTAGGCAGTGGCTAGCGCGAGTTTAGCAGTACGCTCACGTCGTCGCTCGCGCTGTGCGTGACCGCGATGTCCGGCTTTCCGTCTGCGTTCAGAGCGCCGACGGCGATCGCGTTCGGGCGGTCGAATCCCATCTGCTGGTTGCCCGGGCCCGCACTCGAAACGACGATGTCCATCTTACTATCGGCATCCAAGTCCGCGAGCGCGAGCGCCATCGCCGCACTGAACGTGCCGTTGCCCTTATTGAAGAGCACGCTCACGTCGCCGCCGCCGTCGGCGTTGGCCACCGCGATGGCGGGGATCCCGGCCTCGGACCGTGAGGAGGGCTCGCTTCACCCCGGTGCAGCGCGCACCGGGGCCCGCGAGCTTCATCGGCTCAACGACTCACTGACAGACGAAGAGCGTGGCGCTCGTGGCCCCGAGCGGATACTCGAGCACGTTGTTGCTGATGGTGGCGGCCTTCTCGGCGCGCAGCCCGGGCGACGTGCCGTCGAAAACGTAGGCTTCGGCGCGCGCGTACTTGGTGGGGCCGTCGAGCGTGATCTTGGCGCGGAAGCGCTTCTCTTGGTCCTTGTTGATCACGATCACGTAGAGCGTCCCGGGCTTCTTGGAATCAGTCGCCGCGTAGATCGAGCCTTCACGGAGATCGGCGATGCTCGCCGTGACCGCGGTGTCACCGAAGTGGCCACCCTTACCGTCGAAGTTTCTGTAGAGCTTGAAGGCGCCCAGGATGAACGGCTGCAAATCGCCGATCCCCGGACCGTTGCCCCAATAGTTCGCCAAGTAGAGCCCCTCGCGCCCGAACGCACCGAGCGCGTCGGCCTGCGCGAGCCCACCGGAAATGTGCTCTCCGGCGCCGAAGTCGTACTCAGTCATCGAGAGCTTGGTGCCCGGGTAGCGCTTCTGAATCATCTCGAGAAAATAGGGAATCAGCCGAATTGGCTTGCCGAGCTGATCGATGATCCAGCTCTTCTCCTTGTACTCCGGATCCCACAGGCTGCGCGGCGCTTGCATGCGCGCGTCGTTCGTGACGCGCGTGGTATCGGGATCGGTAATACGTCGGTTGCCGCGCGCCTCTGGATACCAGTGGATGTCGAGCGCGTGGACCAGCCGCTTGCCGTGCTTTTGCTCGAGCTCCTTCATCGAAGCCAGGAAGTAATCGACGTAGGTGCCGTACTTGCCATTGAACTCCGCCGAGTCCGGCGCGTTGCTGAGCGACTGATACTCACTCCAGCCGAACATCACGCCGCCCAGAACAATCGCCGAAGGATCGATGCCGTTGATAGCGAGCGCCGTGGCTTCCGTGCGCGTCACCATTTCCTTGTAGGTGGTGGGGCTCGGATGCACGCGCGGGTGCGTCTGCGGCCAGAGCGCAGGCTCATTGTCGAGTGAATAGAAACGCGTGCCGCCCTCCGAGGCCTTGCCGAACTTCTTGACCAAGAAATTGACGAACTCGTCCTCGTAGACCGCGCCGTCGTTCAAGTCCGGCGTGAGTGAAAGGGCGCCCTTCTTCTTCGGATTGTTGCTGACGAAGCGTTTGCTCGGGGCTTTTTCCTCCTCTTTCACTGGGCCGTTCTTGTCCGCCGTCGTGTAGTCGAGCATCGGGATCGTGACGACCGAGTCCACGCCGCCCGCCTTGTTCTGCTTCACGAAGTCGGCGTACTGCGCGCCCGGTTGGCTGCAGTCTTGATAGCCCATCACCGTGCACGACCACTCGTCGCTCTGGTGGTGGTAATCGTTGCCCGCGTTGGAAGCGTTCGTCTCCCAATTGTAGACGCTGCCGCGATTGCCGCCCATGCGGCGCACCGTCGCGCCGCCCGCACCCAGATTTTGCGAGTTCATGCCGTACACGTAAGGGCTGATCGCGCGGATCACCTTCGCTGGGCTGACGTGGAAGGCGAGCTCACCGCCGTCCACCACGGTGATTGGCGCTTCCTTGGGCGTGGCGGTCACCTCGACCTGATGATCGAGCCCTTGCGAGCTCGGCAGCGCTGAAAGCGCCATTTTCCCGAAGGTTTCGACGGTTGCCCCGCCGACCTCGAAGGTCTCCGGTTCGTAGCCGAGGCGGAAGATCATTTGCGCGCCGCCGGCCGCGTAGTCCTCCCGGGCCTCGAAGCGCACCTGCACCTTGCGCCACTCGGGGGTGAGCTTCACCGGGTATTGCACTGACTTCGTGTACGGGCTGCCCGCCTTCTCGAACACGAACTGCGTCTCGGTGACGCCGCCCGCCTGCGCCTTGACGCTGCGCACATAGAAGGTTGCGAGCACGGCGTCGCCCTTCTTCACGGGCGCGCTGGTGGGGGCCTGGAGCTGCACGGTCCACTCCGAGTTCGACGCCAGCTTGATCTCGGCGCGGAGGGCGTCCTTGAAGGGCTGCCCCTCGGCGGGAACCGAACTCACCTCGACCTTGGCGGCCTCGCCGTTCACTTTGAAAGCCGCCATGCCGCCCAACAAACTCGTGCCGGGGGGCAACGGAGTGCCCGGGGCCGGCGCGGCCTGGCCTGCCGCCTGCGTGCCCGTGGGCGGCGTGCAGTTCGCCTCTCGCTTGATACAGCCCGAGGCCGCCGAGAGCAGCGCTACGTAAAACACGAAGCGTTGGGTGAAGCGGCCAAGGTGGCTCGGGCGGGGCGCGAGGGCGAAAAACATGGCGGGGAAGCTACACCCGAACCCAAGCCTTGGGATCGCCAAAAATTCCGGGGTCCCGTGGCGCAATTTGCGAGGCGCGAAGCCCATTTTGCGAGCTCCGAGGCGAGCCTCTCGACCCGCTCTGCCCGGCGAAGCGCTTGCGAGTGCGGAGCGCCCGACTAGAGTCGCGGCCCGTGCCTGAGCCCGCACCGCGCGACCCCGAGCCCGCATCGCGCAGGCCTCCGCCCGCATCGCGCACGGCTCCGCCCGAGCGTGGCAGGGCTGTCAGTGCTTCCGGGCGTCGACTTGGAAGCTGGGTGTTGGCGGCGCTCGGCCTGTTCCTGCTCGGCTGGTTCGCGTGGGCTTGGTTGCGCTATCCGAGCGATCGCAGCCCAGAGGGCGCATACCTCCGGGTGATGAGCGCGGTGAACCGTGGCCGCGCGGAAGACTTCTTCGCGTACATCGAGACGCCGGCCCAGCACGCTTGTTACACGATTCGCGACTACCGCAAGCGCAGCCGCGAGCGCGTGCTCGCGAGCTACCCGGAGCCCGAGCGAACGCGACTCGCCGCGCTCTACGCCGAAGAAGCTGCCGCGCCCGACGGCGCCGACATCTTCGCACTCTACGCCAAGCGACGCGGCTGGGTGGCTCGCCTAAGGCGCGACCTTTCCGGCATCGCCCACGTCGAGCGCCGCGCCGAGCGCGCGACCCTCGAAACCGTGCGCGGCACCCGCTACCCGTTTCGCGTTCGACCCGAGAACGGCATTTGGGGCCTCACCCTCTTCACCGCCGACCTCGTCGCCGAAGCCGAGCGCGCCGCCCGCGACGACGAGCTCATCGAAAAGGCGAGCGTCGATTACGAGCGGGCGAAGAACAGCGGGCGCTGAGCGCTGGCGTCGCGAAACACGGTGTCCGGACAGGCGGGCGCGCATGGCCCTCCACCGCAGGCGCCTTCACGAAGGGGCAAGGTGGAGCGTCAGGTGCGTCGAGGCCTCGAAGGTTGGAAAATGATGCTGCGTCGGAATTGAACCGCCGACACGAGGATTTTCAATAACGGAGTTCGGGGGGGGAGCGGCACGAAGCACGAGGAAATGGGGAGGCCCGTTGAAGACGGGTATAGGGGATGCGTAGCGCTCAGTAGCGCTCACAAGGGCGCGCGGAACGCAGTCTTCGTGCTTGCCTTGCTCGCGCTGGCCCGAGAGTCTAGGCTTCCAGCACATGCAAGCTGCAGAAGTCGCCGTGCTGGACGTGCCGTCCGTCGAGAGTGACGAGACGCCCGCGCAGGCGCTTGTTCGACTGCTTGACCAGCACGGGTTGGTCGACAGTGCGCGCCAGCTGCTCGAAGAGCTGGAGAAGCGGAAGCAGTC
>JAEUAF010000824.1 GCA_019695485.1 Sorangium sp. | reverse complement strand
ACACGGGAGTCGCCCTGTCATGCGCTGGAGTTCGACGGGCTGCGGCAGCCGCGCCTGCGTGGTCGCCCCCGATCCCACGCGCCCGGGCGAACAGCAGGCATTCTGCGCTCTCACGGCGACCCCCGATCCGCGTTGCACCGAAGCAGATGGCGCCTCGTGCGACGGCGACGCACTCGTCGAGTGTCGCGCTGGCCACGCCACCAGCGTTCGCGCCTGCGACACCCGCTGCATCACCCTCGACGATCGCCCCGACTATTGCCTCCACGCTCCGCCGAGTGACGTCGGCTGTGTGAGCGGCAGCGGCTGCGAACTCGCGGGCGCGGGCTTCTCGGCGATCAAGAGCTCGGCGCCCGCGGCGAGCTGCAGCAGCGATGAACTGTCGGCTCCAGGAGATCCGTCAACGCGCGTCTACGCCTACCGCTGCCAAGATGGCCTGCTCGTCGAGCGCCATCACTGCGCAGCCTCCTGCCTCCTCACGACGACCTGCGGCTCGGCCTGTGCTGGCGAGTGAGCGACCGTCCGAACGACCCCTCCGCACCCCCGACGACTTGTGCTAAACCCCGCGCGTCATTCCCGGAGGAGTGGCCGAGCTGTTTAAGGCACCGGTTTTGAAAACCGGCGTACTCGCAAGGGTACCGTGGGTTCGAATCCCTCCTCCTCCGCTGGGGCCCGGTTGGGCCCCCGCGAACTCGGTGGCATCTCGGTCCCTTGCTTTCGCTGCGGGTTCGAATCCCTCCTTCTCGGCAAGAAGAGCCGCGGTTGCGGCAGGTGCTTTGCCCCGCTTCACGCCCGTCCCGTCCCGCCCGCGTCGTTGATGTCGAGCTCCTCTTTGAGCTCGCTCAGCACTACCCGCACTTCGGCCGCTTGCTCACCGGAGACGCCCAGATGTTCCAACGCCGGTCCGAGTTCGTGGGGGCCGAAGACGTGGACGTCGGGTCGAAAGAGGCTGACCGCGGTGCCAGCCGCTCGCGCCAGTGCAGATGGGGTCAGCACGGCGATTCGCGCGCGCCGTGCGCCGAGGACGACGTTCAAGCGCGCGCGTTGTGATGCATTCGGCGCCCCTCCCGCGCTGTACACCAGCGTTAGTAGCGGATCGACCGCTTCTGTCCCCGTGTAGTACTCGAGGACACCATCCCACTCCGCGTCGCTTGGGGGCAGCGCCGTGTGCACGTAGACGATGACGTTCCGCACGCGCCGCGCCGCGAATGATTTCGAGCGCATCGGACCACGATGGTACCCGGACTCGATGCCTTGGCAAGAGTCCGCTCGTCCCGATTTCTAGCTCTTCTTGGCGTGCAATTTCAGCTTGATGAGCACGTCGTCCTTGATGAGGTCGTCTGGCATGCCGGGGTACACGACGCCAAAGTCTTTGCGATTGATGGCGAATTCGGCATCCACATCGACGGCGTCGGGGGTCACGTGAATGTTGGCTGGGAAGGTGATCGACTTTTCGACGCCGTGGAGCGTGAGGTTGCCGGTCACCGTGTGGGTCGCGCCCTTGTCGCCGCCTGCGCGGATGGCGGTCGAGTTGAAGGTTGCCTTCGGGAACTGAGCCGCGCCGAGTAGATCGGGGGATTTCAGATGGTTCATGAGCTTGGCGGGCTCGACAGTGAGCGAAGCCATTTCGATTTCGACCCGAACGCTGCTCTTGGTGGGGTCGTTGTCCGCCAATTGTATCGTGCCGTGGAATGCGCCGAAGGTCCCGTCGTGTTTCGCCGTGACCTTCGCGCCGACGAACTCCACTTGCGATCCTTCGTTGCTGAACGCGTAGTTGGTCCCGCCCGCGGGTGCGCTTGGCGCGAGCTCCGCGCTGGCCGCACCAACGGTCGCTTGTGCCTTACCTTTGCCAGGATTGGTGTTGCAGGCGAACGTGAGAATCAGAGCTGTGAGTAGCCACGTGCATTTCATGAGACCTCGTTGACTTCTTGGATCGCGAGCGCGATTTCCCCTCGGGGCGCCTCCCCGGGCCTAAGCGCAGGAGCAGCGTGTCCCGCGGCGCTCAAAAGCACAAGAACGCGCCTCCCGAGCAAGATGTTTCAACGCTTTGCCTGATGGCGGTCGTCTGACGGGGCCCAGGCGGCGACTTTCGCTGTTTGGCTCGTAGCGCGTCCCGGGGAGGTCGACTAGGCTGCCGCGCCAAGCGGCCGGCGACGAGCAATGAGCATCAAGGAACCCGATAGCGAGCACGCCCCCGACCTCGACTCAGGTTGGGAAGATACTGACTCCGCGCCTCCCTCGCGAGGCCCATCGCAAGCGGATTTGTCCTCGATTTTCGCGCTGGACGAAGGCTGGGATGCTGAGGATTTGCCGTCGACGCCGCCCAGCGCTGCTCCGCCCTCCAAGGCTCCCGAGGCCGCATCGGTTTCGCCCGCTCCGGCTCCCGCCGCGCCAAAACCTGCTGCTCCCGCGCCGCCCAGTCCGGCGATCGTGGCGCGGCCCGCACCTCTGGCGCCCGCTG
>JAEUAF010000808.1 GCA_019695485.1 Sorangium sp. | reverse complement strand
GAGTTTTTGCCGCCGCCGCCGGCCGCGCCACCCGTCGATGCGCCCGCTGTCGCACCGCCTTGCCCGCTACCGGCGCTGGCGCCCCCGTTGCCACTTCCGCCGGAACCGGGCGTCCCGCCGGCAGTGGGCGCACCGCCAGACCCGGGAGCACCGCCCAAGCCGGAGCCGCCGCTCGCCAAAGCTCCGCCCGAGCCCGTGGCCATGCCACCGAAGGCAGCGCCTCCACTCGTTGCTCCGCCCGACGCGGGGGGCGAACCCGATCCGCCGGACCCGTGCTCTGCGGGTGCATCGCCGCCCGCACTGCAGTTCAAGAGTAGGGCCGAAAGCCCTGCCGTCGCGATCACCAGTTGCCGAAGTCCACTCACGGTTGCCTCCACACGAAAAGCCATTGATGGTGTTCGGACGTCAGGAGCCCACCGCGGGATCGCGTCCCAACAAGGTGTTTGGAATTTTCGTCCGACCCGGGATTTCTGCCAGAAACTTGCAGCGTGGGCCCCGGGAGCAGATTCCGGTCCCGAACTCGGGCGGTCAGAAAAGGAAGACCAATTACTGACCAGGCAGCAGTGCGCCCCGTCGGCCACGACCCTTGCGCGTCACTTGCAGAAGCGCGGTTTCGGGACTCGTCTGGATATCGCCCGTGTCGTCAGCCCCGTGAACGAGCCGCAGCGCGCCCGCGTAGGCGATCATCGCGGCATTGTCGGTGCACGCGCGAAGCAGGGGCACGAATAGCGTCATTTCCGCCTCCGCGCAGGCCTGGGCGGCGCGTTCACGCAGCTCGCGATTCGCCGCCACACCCCCTCCCAAAACCAAGCGCGGGACGCCTTCGCGGCGCGCCGCCCCAATCGCTTTGCGAACCAGGGTGTCTACGACACGGCGCTGAAACGCAGCGCATAGATCGCGCAAGCGCTGGTCGTCCCCCGGTCGTCCCTCGCGCTCGACATAGCGCGCGACGTGCGTCTTTAGTCCGGAGAAGCTGAACTCCGCCGAATTCTTCGACGGCATCGGCATGGCCAGCGGAATCCGCTCGGGATCCCCTTCTTTGGCGAGCCGGTCGATCACCGGGCCGCCCGGGTAGCCGAGGCCGAGCAGCTTGGCGACTTTGTCGAAGGCCTCCCCGGCTGCGTCGTCGCGAGTCGCGCCAAGCTCACGCATTTCGGGCAACGTGGGGCCGTCGACTCGGTAAAGAGCGGTATGTCCGCCCGACACGAGCAGCGCAATGAACGGAAACGCGGGCCCGGCGGGCGTCGTGCCCGTCTGATAGCGCAGAAACACCGCCAGCAAGTGGCCCATCAGGTGATCGACCCCGACAATCGGTTTCCCGAGCGCGAAAGCCAAGCCCTGCGCCAACTCGACACCCACGAGCAAAGCACCCGTCAGCCCCGGCCGACACGTCACCGAGATGCCGTCGATTTGAGCAAGCGTGAGGCCTGCGTCCGCGATTGCCGCTTCGATGACCGGCCGCACGTTGCGCAGATGGTCGCGCGAAGCGAGCTCGGGCACGACTCCGCCGAAGGGGGCGTGAAGGGCCACTTGCGTGTGGACGACGTCGCTCCGCACCAAGCCCGTCTCGTCGACCACGGCCGCACACGTCTCATCGCACGAGGTTTCGATCCCGAGAATCAGCATGAATCGCTCGCGAGCTGCTTAGAAGCCGCAGCCCGTCTTTTGCCGCGCCAGGTAAAACAGGCCAAAACCCGGCTGATCTGCCGGGCCCGCGGAGACCTGCGGCAACGCCTTCGGCTTGAGCAGTCGGACCTCGACGTCATCGCTGCGCATCAGCGAGACCACAGCCAGCAGCGTGCCCTGGCAGGTGGAGTCGACCCACGCGAAAAAGTTGTAGTCGCGACCGCTCCCGAATTCGAGCGCCGACAAGGCATCGCGATCGAGCGCAGGCATCGTACGCAGCGGCGCCCCGTTGAAGAGCGGTAGACCGTCCGCCGAGCAAAGCCCCGTCGCCGCGTCGTCCGTGCTGATGTGGCCGACGATCGCGGGTTTGTCGCCGCGCTCGGTGAGCGCCGCGGTGTCCAAGGTCAGGGCAAGGTCGAGGCTCGGCCGCGCGCTCTCGGGGAGCAGCCCCTCTTCGAAGGGCGGCGCCGCGACCAATGCTCCGCAGTAGGCCGCCGTGCCGTGGGTGTCGAAACGATCCAACGAGCTGCAGCCCAAAGCGACGAGCGAAAGCACGAGGCCGAGCTCAAGGCGAAACGAAGACACAATCATCGACTAGGCGCCGCGCCCGTCTGGAGCAGGGCTCTCGCCGTCTTTCTTACATGAGGCTCGGGGTCAGTGTCACGCGCCCGCTCGAGCGGCGCGCGCGCGAGCGCCGGGGCCGCCTTCGCCAACGCGTTGAGCGCGGCCTCGCGCACGAGGGCGGTCTCGTCGTTCGCGGCCACGCGGATCAGCGCGGCCACCGCCAGCGCCGGTTCACCCCGCGAAACGATACGGCCCAGGGCTTCGACCGCGGCTGCACGCAGTCCCCAGTCCTGCCCTTCGGCGAGGCTCGCAAGCGATTCGGCGGCCGCCGCGTGAGCGGGAGTGAGGGACGCCAGCACCGCCCGTTGAACGGTGGGGTCCTGGTCATTGACGGCCGTCACCAGCGCTCGAACCGCGTCCGGCGCGCTCTGCCCGGAGAGAAACCCGAGCGCAAAGCTTCGCACCTTCGCCGAGGGATGCTCCGCCAAAGACGCAAACGACGGCACGGTCTCGAGCGCTATCTTCTGCGCCAAGAGCTCGGCCTCTTTGCGCGCGGCAGGGTCCTTCGCCGAGAGCACCAGCAAACTCGAGAATGGAATGCGGCCAGCGTCCGACGACAGCGCGTCCGCCACGGCGCGCGCGCCTTCGGGACTCGAACGGACCGCCGCGCGCGCCGACGCCTCGAGCGCCGACGACAAGCGTGCGAGCGCGCTGCGCTCGGCTTCGGCAGCATAGGCGTCAGGCAACAAGCCGAGCAACACACTCGCGACATCCAGCTCACCCGCCGGAATCGGAAACAGTGGCCCCTTCCGTCGATAAGCGCCCGTCGCCAACACCAAGGCAGCTGCGCGTGACGCGGGCCGGAGCTCGGCGTCCTCCGAAAGCAGCTTTTGGGCGACGCGCTCGTCTGCAGACGCCGCACCGAGCCGAGCCAGCGCCACCAACGCGGTCGAAGCCAACAGCGGATCCGGCGCGTTCGACAGCTCGGAAAGCTCGAGCGCTTGCTGCGTCAGCCCCAATTGGCCGGCAGCGAAGGCCGCCGCTGCGCGCGGCAGCGATCCGGCATCACTCGCCACGAGCACGCGCTGAATCAGCGGCGCGCTGCGTTTGTCGCCGAGCGCGGCCAAGCCGAGCACGCCGAACGTGCGCAGACCGGGCGCGGGACTCTCCGCCAAGGCCACGAGCCCACTGCGCGCAGCTGGC
>JAEUAF010000695.1 GCA_019695485.1 Sorangium sp. | reverse complement strand
GGCAGAATGCGGTACTCGCGTTTGCAGTATTCGCAGGCAATTTCGAGCACGTCGTCGCTCGAGAGCAGATGCTCGATGTCCGCGCGTGGCAAGGTCGTGAGCGCAGACATCACGCGCAGTTCGTCGCACCAGCAGCCGTAGCCCACGTTGCTCTCCTCGAGGCGCGTGAAGTCCATGCCGTGCAGCAACTGATCGAGCAGCGCGCTGGGGGAGAAGCCGGGTTCGGCGACCTCATTGTCGATGCTTTCGAAATCGCGCAGGCGCTCGGTCATCACCATCAGTGGTCCGCGGCCGACTTCAGGCAAGAGCTGCACCATGTAGCCGCCCGCCGCGATGACCTCGTCGTGCGCGAAGAGGGTGCTCACCGCGACCATCGACACCACTTGCTCCGAGACCTGCATGTACGCCATCAAGGCCCGCGAAACGCCCCCGAAACCCGGCACTTCGACGATGCCCTGGTTGATGCGCCCGTTCGGCATGGTGCGCATGATCTGGATGACGGCGCCCTGGCCGAGCCCGATCTCGTCCGCGCCGCTCGCGAGCTGCACCAGACCGCGGGTCTGCCCCGAAGGGTGCGAGTCTGCCACCAAGCTGCCGCTGCCGTTGGCGCCGCGCAGCACGCCTTGCACGCGCAGCTGCGGCGCCATCGTCTCGCGAAACAGGATCGAGCTCGTGATCAGATCGCCGAAGGTGTGCGCCGTCGCGCCGGTCACGCCCTGGGCTTCAATGGCGCCACGAATCGTCTCGGTGGTGCGGGCCGTGATTACGCGAAAGGCCCCGTCGTCGGTCATGGCGCGCAGCACGCTGTCAGTCGAGTCCGTCACACCGAGAGCATACGCTGTCTCGTGCAGATTGGCGAAGCCCGGAGCGCTCCCCCGATGCAAATTCGAGGCTCAATTCAGGTGGCGGCGCTCGTCCTCCGGCTCGAGCGGGAGCGGCTCCGAAATCTTGTACTCCTCGGTGAGCCAGGCGTGGAGATCGGCCAGCTTGCAGCGAGCTGAACAGAAGGGACGCGACGGATAGTCGTCCGCCACGTCGTCGAGCACGTTCTTGCAGGTTGGGCAGGTGAGCTTCACCGAGCGAGCATAGCGCGTTTTCGTGCAAATGCCGCCCGGAAAGGCGGGTCAGGGGGCGCTCAGTCGCTCCGCTAGCCAGTCGCTCACGCGGTCGATCGCGATGCGTTCTTGGCCACCCGTGTCGCGGTCGCGCACGGTGACGCTTTGGCTGGCCGCGGTGTCCCCGTCGATGGTGAAACAATAGGGGCAGCCCGCTTCGTCCATGCGCGCGTAGCGCCGGCCGATGGCTTGTTTGGCGTCGTGTTCAATCGCCCCCGTGCGGAAGAAGCGTTTCACGAGCTCGGCGTGGAGCTTCGCGCTCATTTCCGGCATGCCGTCCTTGTTGACGAGCGGGAACACCGCCCCCTTGATCGGCGCGAGCCGCGGGTGAAACTTGAGGAGCTCGGGGCTCGGCCGCGACGGATCCTCGGTGAAGGCCTCGCACAGCACGGCGAGCACACCGCGATCGAGCCCGGCGGACGGCTCGATCACGTGGGGCAGGTACTTCTCGCCCTTACGCGAACCGTTCGGCAACAGCTCGCCGCGCTCGGAGTCGAAGTACTCGAGATTCGTACGCGCGTGCGTCTGGTGCTGAGAGAGGTCGAAGTTCGAACGGTGCGCGATGCCTTCGAGCTCGCCGAAGCCGGGCGCGGTGAAGGGGAAGCGGTACTCGATGTCGCTCGTACCGGCGCCATTCTTCGCGTAGTGCGCAAGCTCGTCCCTGTCGTGCTCGCGCAGCTGCAGATTCTCACCCGCGAGCCCCAAGCTCTTCCACCAGGCCACGCGCGTGTCGCGCCAGAATTTGTACCAATCGGCGGCCTCGGATTCGTGGCAGAAGAACTCAATCTCCATCTGCTCGAATTCGCGGCTGCGGAAGGTGAAATTGCGCGGAGTGACTTCGTTGCGGAATGCCTTGCCCGTCTGTGCGATGCCGAATGGCACGCGCACGCGCGTGGTGTCGACCACGTTCTTGAACTGCACGAAGATGCCCTGCGCCGTTTCCGGACGCAGGTAGGCGACATCCTCCTCGGTGGCGGTGGCGCCCACGTAGGTCTTGAACATCAGATTGAAGGCGCGGGGCTCGGTGAGGCTGCCGACCTTTTCTGCCTCCGGAGCCAAGAGGTGCGTCCAATCGTCACGAGGCACGCTGGCGAGGGCGACGCTCTTCGTTTCGCCGAAGGCCTTCTCGGCCTTCTTTTGCTGCTTGGCCTCGCTCGCCGTGCCCGGCTGGTACGCGAACAGCGGCTTTCCCTTGCGATCGCCGTCCGCGGGCACGAACACGAACAAATGATCGAAGCGGTAGCGGGCTTTGGTTTCGCGGCAGTCGACCATCGGGTCGCTGAAGCCAGCCACGTGGCCGCTCGCTTCCCAAACCTTGGGGTGTTGGATGATGGTGCTGTCGAGCGGTACGACGCGCACGGGCTCGCCGTTTGGCCCCGGTGCGCCGCCGCACGGCAAGAGCACGACGTCCTGCCACCAGGCGTCGCGCAGGTTCTTCTTGAGCTGGGCTCCGAGCGGGCCGTAATCCCAAAAGCCGTTGAGACCACCGTAGATTTCGGAGGCTTGGTAAATGAACCCGCGGCGCTTGGCGAGCGCCATGATCTTATCCATCGACTTGCTGGTCATCGCTTGGCTTTGGGAAAGGGGCTGATAGCCCCGAGAGGGCGCGCAGCGTAGCGCGTTTTCCCGGGACGACCAAACGGTTGCTCGCGCTCGGCGGCCCCTTTAGAACGCTTTTCTCCGCGTGGCTCGGCTCTCTCAGTTCGCCGCCCTTGGTTCGCGAAATTACCGCCTGCTTTGGTTCGGGGCGCTGATTTCCATGGCGGGGTCCATGATGCGGGGCGCCGCGCTGCTTTGGCACGTCTCGCTCTTGGTGGCGCCGGAAGACAAGGCGCTTGCGCTCGGGGCCATCGGTTTGTCACGCGTGGTGCCGATCGTGCTCTGCTCGCTAGTGGCCGGCGTCGCGGCCGACGCTTTCGATCGGCGGCGCGTCCTGCTGCTCACGAACTCAGCCATGCTGGTGATCTCGTCCGTGCTGGCGGCGACGACGTTGCTTGGCCTCAAGCAACTTTGGGTCATCTACCTGGTCTCTGCGCTGAGTGCCGGAGCGGCCGCCTTCGACAACCCGGCGCGTAACGCGTTCTTCCCATCGCTCGTGCCGCGCGAGCACTTGGCGAACGCCATCAGCCTGAACAGCATCTTGTTCCAGTCGGCGTCGGTGATAGGCCCGGCGCTAGCAGGCTTGGTGATTGGGCACTACGGCGTGGCGTGGGTGTACGTGATCGATGCGGCGAGCTTCGCCGTACTCGGCGCCTCGCTGCTCGCCATGCGCGACGTGCCCGCACGCGCAGGGACGACGCGGCTCACCATGGGCCCGAGCGCGGCTTGGGAAGGCCTGCGCTTCGTGTTCGGCCGCCCGCTGATCCGCTCGTCGATGCTGCTCGATTTTTTCGCGACCTTCTTCGCGTCGGCGACCGCCCTCCTGCCAATTTTCGCGCAAGATGTGCTGCACGTTGGCGCACACGGCTACGGCCTACTGTCGGCCGCGACGGCCATGGGCGCGGTGACGATGAGCCTGGTCATGGTGCCTGCCATCGAGCGCATCGATCGCCGTGGCCGCACGCTGATTGTGGCTGCGGTCGCCTACGGACTCGTCACGATTGGCTTCGGGCTCTCGACCCATTTCTGGCTGAGCTTCGTATTTCTGTTCCTCGGCGGCGCGGCCGACATGGTGAGCACCGTGCTGCGCAACGTGATTCGCCAACTGGCCACGCCCGACGAAATGCGCGGCCGCATGACCAGCGTGAACATGATGTTCTTCATGGGCGGCCCTCAACTCGGAGAGCTCGAAGCGGGCGTGGTGGCACAAGCCTTCGGGCCCATGGCATCGGTGGTTTCGGGCGGCGTGGCCTGTGTGCTCGCGGTGCTCTGGATTGCGCAGCGCACACCGTTGCTCACGAACTATCGGCGCGAGGCCGCCGATGCCTCCGCGCGCCCGGCGTGAGTAGCCGGTGTGACGGAAAAGGTCAGCCCTCGTCTAGGCGCTCCAGCTCTTCCACGTCTGCGAGGTCCTTGTGGCGTCCAGCCGACTTCTTGTTGGCGATGAGTGCGGCTTTGCCAATGTAGGGGATTTGATGGCCGTCGAGCTCGAATGTCTTGGAGCCTTGTAGGGCGTCATCAAAGGATACGCCGCTGATCTTGGTGAGAACTTCGACCTTGAGCGGCGCGATGCCGAAACGGTAGGCGTCGCCCTCTTTCGCGAAGTGTCCCGGAGCTACGGCGTGCGCCCGAAGTGGAGCTCCGAAGGCATCGAGTGCTGCGAACACGCGCTCAGAATTCGTCGTGGAGGGCCTGACAAGGATATCCATGTCGTCCGTGGCACGAACGTGGCCGTACAGAATTACGGCCCAGCCGCCTACCAGTAGAAACTCCGCGTGGGCCTCGCAGAGTTCGATCAGCAGATCCGTGAAATCCTGAGGAAGCTTCGCCAAGCTACTCACCGGCTACGATAGCTTCGCCCGGCCACTGCGAGCGCGGAAGCGCCGAATACCCGCCGCGCAGTGCCTGATGATATTCGATCAGACGCACCGCCGCGGCGAGCCTCTCTTCCGGCGTGCTGTTTGCGTAAGGTGATGGCTTCCGTTGGCCGCTCGCGACAACTTCGATCGTCATGCGTGCCCGTCGCGCGGCGGCTCTGGCCTTCCGGGCTTCGGCTTCGCTCGGCATCGAGCTATCCTATCACACTAGGCGCTGCCCTTCAGGCCGCGCCCAAGCGCAAATCGGGGCCGAAAGTGCTCTCCGTGCGGGGGTTCTTCGCTGAGCCTAGATGAGCTACGCGCGCAGCGCGCCCTCCGCCGCCTCGACAGTGCGATCCACGTCGGCATCCGTGTGCGCCAACGACACGAACGCGGCTTCGAACTGCGAGGGCGGCCAGTACACTCCCCTAGCCAACAATCCGCGGTGAAAGGTCGCGAATTTTTGGGTGTCGGAGGCTTTGGCGTCGTTCCAGTTTTTGACGGGGCCGTCGTGGAAGAACAGTGTCAGCATGGCGCCGACGCTCTGGACGACGCCGCGTGTCTGGGTCTTTTCGAGCGCGGCGCGCAGGCCGTCGACGAGGCGCTGACTCACTTTTTCCAAGCGCGCGTAGGCCGCGGCGTCGAGTTCGTTCAGGGTGGTGAGGCCTGCGCTCACTGCGAGTGGGTTGCCGCTCAGGGTTCCTGCCTGATAGACCGGGCCGAGCGGAGCGATGAGGCTCATGACGTCGCGTCGGCCCCCGTAAACGGCGAGTGGCATGCCGCCGCCCACGACTTTGCCAAGGCAGGTGAGGTCGGGTTTGAGAGCGTAACGTGCTTGCGCGCCGCCGGCCGCCAGCCGTGAGCCGGTCATGACTTCGTCGAAAATGCTGAGCGCGCCGTGGGCGCGGCATTGCTCGAGGATCGCCGCCAAGAAGCCCGGCTCGGGCGGCACGCACCCCATGTTGCCCGCGACGGGTTCCACGATCACGCAGGCGATGTCTTTGCCGCGCGCGCGGAACAGCGCCTCGAGCGCGGGGACGTCGTTGTACGCGAGCGTAGCCGTGTTCTCGACTACGCCCGCGGGAACTCCGGCCGAGTCCGGGTTGCCGAAGGTCGCGGCGCCGCTGCCCGCCTTGACGAGCAGGGCGTCGGAGTGGCCATGGTACGCGCCGTCGAACTTGACGATCACGTCGCGGCGCGTGAAGCCGCGCGCCACACGCAGCGCGCTCATCGTCGCTTCGGTGCCGCTCGACACGCAGCGCAGCATTTCGATGCTCGGATAGAGCTCACAAATCCGTTCCGCGAAGCGCACCTCGAGCGCCGTGGGCGCGCCGTACGAGAGTCCACGCGCGGCTGCCTCCTGAACGCTCGCCACCACCTTCGGATGCGCGTGTCCCAGGATTGCCGGGCCCCAGGATCCGACGTAGTCGATGTAGTCGCGCCCGTCGGCGCCCCAAATCTTCGAGCCGAGCGCGCGCTCGACGAACACGGGTCCGCCGCCCACCGCGCGGAACGCGCGCACGGGGCTGTTGACGCCGCCCGGGAGCAGTCGCTCCGCGCGGCGCATGAGATCCTCGGAGGCTTGGTCGCTCATAGTGGGGCCCAACTCAGACTGGAATGCCGGGCGGCGGGAAGCCGGAGCACATTTCACTCACCTCGGCAGCGACGCGGTCGATCAGCGCCGCGTCGTCGGCCTTGCTGACGACTTGATCCATCCAGCCCGCGAGCTTCTTCATTTCTGTCGGCCCCATGCCGCGTGACGTGATCGACGGCGTGCCGATGCGGATTCCGGAAGGATCGAACGGCTTTCTCGGATCGAACGGCACCGAGTTGTAGTTGCAGACGATGCCCGCGCGATCGAGCGCCTTGGCGGCGAGCTTCCCAGAGATGCCCTTGCTCGTCAGATCGATGAGGATCAGGTGGTTGTCGGTGCCGCCGGTGACGAGCGAGAAGCCGTGCCCGAGCAGGCCTTCTGCCAGCACCTTGGCGTTGGCGACGATGTTTAGGGCGTACTGCTTGAACTCTGGCGTGCTCGCCTCTTTCGCAGCGACGGCGATGCCCGCGGTGGTGTGATTGTGCGGGCCCCCTTGCAGGCCGGGGAACACGGCGCGGTCGATGTCCTTGGCGTACTCGGACTTGCAGAAGATCATGCCGCCGCGCGGACCGCGCAGGGTCTTGTGTGTCGTGCTGGTGACGACGTCGGCGATGCCGATCGGGGAGGGGTGCGCGCCGCCCACCACCAAGCCGGAAATGTGGCTGATGTCTGCGCACAGTTTGGCGCCGACCTCGTCCGCGATTTCCCGAAATTTCGCGAAGTCGAGCAGGCGGGGATACGCGGTCGTGCCACACCACAGAATCTTGGGCTTGTGCTCGAGCGCTAGGCGCCGCACTTCAGCGAAGTCGATGCGGTGGTCGCTTGGAGAAACACCGTAGGCGACGCTGTTGAAGTACTTGCCGGTGATGCTCACGTTCCAGCCGTGCGTGAGGTGACCACCAGCCGGAAGGCCGAGGCCCATCACTGGATCGTGCGGCTTGCAAAACGCCAAGTACACCGCGAGGTTCGCCGGGCTGCCACTGTAAGGCTGGACGTTGACGTGTTCGGCACCGAACAGCGCTTTCAGGCGCGAGCAGGCGAGCTCCTCGATTTGATCGATGAGTTGCTGGCCCTCGTAGTAGCGCTTGCCGGCGTAGCCCTCCGAGTATTTGTTGGTGAGCACGGAGCCGGTCGCTTCGAGCACAGCTCGCGAAGCGTAGTTCTCGCTCGGGATCAGCCGCAGCTTCACGGTCTCGCGCACCTCCTCTTCACGGATGAGGCGGGCGATTTCGGGGTCACGGGTGGCGAGCGGCGGGTCCCTGAGGTCGTTGGGGGTTGGCATGGCGCGCAGAGGGTACTCGCGAGCCTACTCCCGCGCCAGTCATCTTCAAGCTACTGATATCGTTTGAGAATTATGTCTTGAAGGCTCACTGCAAGGCATAACCCAATAAGAGTGGCGCTCCCTCTCGACGGGCCCACCGAGGGGACTACACTCGCGCCCTTCGATGGCCGAGGCGAGTAAAGCCAAGAACTCCTCCCAAGGGGAGAGCGCCGAGGCGTCGCAGGAACGGCGGAGCACGGCAGTGCGCGACCCTGCGCCGGTGGGCCCCGGTGCGCTCCCCTACGAATCGGATCCTTCCGACAGCGTCGACCCCGAGACAGCCGAGCCCGGCGACGCTAGGCAAACCGATCCGAACGCGGCGGGCGACCCTGACCTCCTCTCGTCGCCGAACCGCAGTGAGGAAGACAGCGCGCCGCCGAGCATTCCGTCCGCCGCGGAAGTGAAGAGCATCCCGCCCGCGCCGCCGTCCCCCGCAGGCGCGCCGGTCGTCCCGGGGCAGGTCATCGCGAACCGTTACGAGGTGCTCAGCCTGCTCGGTGAAGGCGGCATGGGGATCGTCTACCGCTGCCGCGATCAGTCCGATGCTCAGACCGTCGCGCTGAAGCGCGTGATCCCGCCGCCCGGCAACCTCGCCAACGAATATTTGATGTGGTTTTACAAGGAGGCGCGCGCGCTTGCCGCCTTGGACCATCCGAACATCGTAAAAGCAAAAGACTTCGGTCAGTTGCGCGACGGCTCGCCGTACCTGGTCATGGAGCTCGTGCAGGGCATCTCTCTGCACGACCTGTCACACACGCGCGTTCAGTTCCCGCTGATTTGGGCGGTGACGGATCGCATCTTGGCGGCCCTCGCGCATGCACACGCGCGCGGCATCATCCACGGTGACCTCAAGCCGTCGAACATTCTCGTCGAGCGGCGCGACGATGCGCCGCCCGACATCCACGTGCTCGATTTCGGCCTCGCCTGGCTGCGCCAGGATTGGCACGACGAGCGCCTCGACGGCAGCAAAGCCATGGAATTTGCGCCCCACGCAGGCGCCGGCACGCCGGGCTACATGGCGCCCGAGCAAATTCAGCACGAGATGCACAACGTGTGCGGAGCGACGGACCTCTACGCGCTCGGCTGCGTCTTGTATCGAATGATCGCGGGGCGCGCGCCGTTCTCGGGCGAGTCGCGCGAGCTTCTGCGCGTGCACGCCTTCGAGCCGGCGCCGAAGTTTACGCCTGTCATCGAGCTGCCCCCAGGCGTTGAGGCGTTCGTGCTGCGCTTGTTGGCGAAGCGCCCCTGGGACCGTTGGGAGTTTGCGGCGGAGTGCCGTCGCGATTGGGCGCGCTTCGCACCGAGCGAACGCCCCAACATGTGGTTCTTTCCGACCACCATCCGAAACTCCGAGGGCCCGCCCGCGCAGAAGACGCGGCCTACCGGGATGCGCGCGCAGAACCCTGACTTGCAGCCCGCCCCCGAGCGCGCGCCGGGACTGCTCAGCATTCGCCCGAGCCCGCTGGTTGGGCGGCGCGACGTGCGTGAGCGGCTGCGCGCGACTTGCGACGAAGTCGTGCAGGGCGCGGGCGCGCCGCATCGCTTGGTGCTGCTGGTTGGGCCTGCCGGTTGCGGCAAGAGTCGCATCGCGGAGTGGCTCTGCGAAACGATGGCCGAAGAGGGCACCATGGTGCCGCTGCGCTCGCGCTATCGGAAGATCCGAAGCTCTCTCGACGGCATGTTGGGCGCGGCTGTCAACTACTACAACTTCGCGAGCGTCGACCGAAACCTGATCGAGCGCTCGCTCCTAGACCGCTGGAAAGTGCGGCGCGACGACAAAAACGGGCGCGCTTGGGTCGCCGGCACCGCCGAGTGGTTCCGACCGATGGGCGCAATGAGCGACCAGCCGATCGGACCGAGCGGTATTCGGTTCACGCTCGATACGCTCGAGACGCGGCGCATGGTGATTCGCCACACGCTGCGTCGCATCGCCAATGGGCGTCCGCTGTTGTTCTGGCTCGACGATCTGCACAACGCGGCGCCTACCACCTTCGAAGGTTTGCTGCGCACGCTGACCGATGATCCGGACCAGCGCATCGTGATGGTAGGCACGGTGCGCTCGGAGGATGTCGCGCTCGGCACCCAGACCGCCGAGCGCCTGCGCGAGCTGCGCGACGCCATGAACGGCACCGTGATTCAGATCGATCCGCTGCCCGCCGAGACCACCCTCGAGCTGATTCGCGCATCACTGCCGCTGGACGACGCGGCGGTGCAAGAGGCTGCGCGCCGCAGTCGCGGCAATCCGCTGTTCGCGCTGCAGCAACTGCACGCCTGGGCGCTGGCCGGAAGTCTCGAGCTCAAGGAAGGCGTGTATCGCGTCCCGCAAGACGTGCTGGCGGTACGCCCCGAGACCACGGCGGAGCTCTGGGACACGCGCTTGCTCGCCGTGCAAGAGAGCCATCGCCCTTCGGCGTACGCTGCTGCCACGCTGGGCGGCGACATCCGGAGGAGCGTGCTGCATGCGCTGCTGACGGCGCTCGGACAACCCGCTGACGCCGCGATTCTCGGCCTGCAAAACGCGGAAATCCTGATTCCACGCGGGCCTGGGCGCCTCAGCTGGCCACACGAGCTCCTGCAGGAGCATTTGCTGGTGCGGCTCGAAGAGCGGGCCGACAAGGAGCGCATCTACCGCGCGGCGGCGACCGCGCTCACTCAACATCCGCTCGCCAACACGCGGCGCATCGTGCGCCAGCGTGTCGTCAATTTGATTCAAGCCGGTGATGCCGATTCGGCGGCGCACCTGTTGTTCGACTTCTTGCAGAACAGCTGGAACGGCGCGCGCGAGCCGCTCGCCACGCTGGCCGATCTCGAGCTGTTCAAGAATCGCCTGAGCGGGCGCACCCTGGCGCTCAAGAACCGCTGGCAGGCGGAGTGCTTGCGTCACGTGGGGCGCACGGCGGAGGCCAGCACTTACGCCGAGCTTGCGCGCACGCGCTTCGAGGAGCTCGGCGATCTCGAGAACATCGCGCACTGCGTGCGCCTGCTCGGCCACATCGCCAGCGAGCAGGGTGCCAACGCCGAGGGGCTCGAGCTCGTGCAGCGCGCATTGCGTACCTTCGTCGAGCTCGGGAACACGCTCGGTCAAGCGCACTGCCAGGCCGTAGCCGGCGAGATTCAGTATTTGCTCGGCAGTTACGAGGAGGCGCGAGTCACCATCGAGCAGGGTGAGCACAACTTTGCCGCGCTCGATCAGCCGCTTGGGCGCGGGCAGTGTCTGTTGCTCTTGAGCTGGATCGACCACTCGGAAGGCGCGACGGAGCGCTCGCGCCGGCTGGCTCAAGAGGCGCGGGCCGAGTTCGAACGCGCCGGCTATCGTCTGGGTACGGCGCAGGCGGATGCCTCGCTGTCGCACGTCGAGCACCGCTTGCTCAATTATCACAGCGCCGAGCGCGGCGCGCTCGACGCGCTGACCGTGTTCGAGACGCTGCGCACGCCGCGTGGGCAGGCCGCCTGCGATCGCTTGCTGGCGATGGTCGGCATCGACACCGACGACATCGAAATGGCGGAGCTCCACAGCGAGCGCGCACACCGCGTGTTCAGTAAGAGCGGCGATCCCTGGGGCATCGTCGAGGCCAAGCTCCTCATGTGTCAGGCGGCGATGGTGCGCCAAGATTGGCGCCGCGCCGAGCGCTTGCTGGACGATTCGCAGCGCATTCCCATCGAAGAAGCCGAGCCGCGCCAGCACCTGCTCCTGACGCGTGCTTGGCTCGAAGCGGAGCGCGGCGAGCTCGACTTGGCGCTGGTGTCCATCGAGTCTGCCGCGGACGTCTTTGGCCCGCGTACGCGAGCGGGCGACCACGCGCCGCACTTGCTGGGTCGGCTCTCGCGCTATGCCTGGGCGCCCGAGGCTCGCGAGCGCCTCGAGGCATGGCGCGCTGCGCTGAACGATCGCGCGCGGCGTCGAGAGTGATGACTTCCACGCGGGCTCCCGAACTCGCGACACTCCTGGTGTCGTGCCCTGACCGGCGTGGCATCGTCGCGGCGCTGGCACAGCTGCTCTACGGACACGGCGCGAACATCCTCGATTCGGATCAACACACCGATCCGATAGAGCAGCAGTTTTTTCAGCGGATTCGCTTCGACCTGTCGGAACTCATCACCGACCGCGGGACCTTGGAGCGCGCGCTCGCCGAGGTCGCCGAGCGCTTCCAGATGAATTATCGGCTGCTCTACGCGGCACGGCCGAAGCGCGTGGCGCTGTTCGTGTCGAAGTATGAGCATTGTCTGTACGATCTCTTGTTGCGCCATCGCGCCGGCGAGCTGAGCTGCGAGATCCCGGTCATCGTCAGCAACCATCCCGACCTCGAGCGCGCAGCGCGAGAGTTTGGGATTCCGTTCGTCGTGGTCGAGAACACGGCGGCGACACGCGCTGCTGCAGAGAGTCGTGAGCACGCGCTCTTGAAAGAGCACGACGTCGACGTGGTGGTGCTGGCCCGCTACATGCAGGTCTTGAGCGCGGATTTCATCTCCCGCTGGGAAGGTCGCATCATCAACATCCATCACTCGTTCTTGCCGGCTTTCGTCGGCGGGCGGCCCTACCATCAAGCTTACGAGCGCGGCGTGAAGCTGATCGGCGCCACCGCGCATTACGCGACGGCGGTGCTCGACGAGGGTCCTATCATCGAGCAAGACGTGGTGCGTGCCTCGCACCGCGACTCCGTCGAGGATCTGGTGCGCAAGGGGCGCGATCTGGAGAAATTCGTGCTCGCGCGCGCGCTGCGTTGGCACATCAACGACCGCGTCCTGATTTACGGCAACAAGACGGTGGTCTTCGACTAAACGCGGCTCGCTAGCGCGAGAGGCGCGCGCGAAATGCGCCGGCTGCCCCCGATAGCCACAGGTTTTCTCCGGCGAAGTTCACGAACGCGAGCGGTCCCGTGAGGTCCGGTACCGGAGTCCAGGCGCAGCCGTCGTAGTGAGCCGCCCCGCTAGTTCCCACGAGCCAAACGTCGTCGCTGCGAGTTCCAGCGAGTGCTCGCGGCTCCCCGACGGGGGCGGGCATACGAGTCCAGTTTGCGCCGCTGAGGCGGAAGATGGCCGGCTCGCCCGCATCTAGCACCCAGGGCTCGCCGTTTGGATCGGCCCAAACCGAAACAGGATGCGCGAAGTGATGCGCCGGTTCCAGCGCCTGGAAGCCTACCTTTCCGAGGCGTTCGACCTCGTGCGCGCCTAGCGCAAACGCCGTGTCCGCCCCAAGCACGATCGACCGCGGCTCGGGATGGGCAGGCACGCGCTTCCAGCCGGACATGCGTTTTACGAGGCAGAACTCCGACGGGCGACAGACGACTTCGGGATCCGTGAAGCCGAGTACGCCGTACAGCACGCCGCCGCTCGCGCCGAGCGGTCCGAGCTCACTCGGTTCAGGCTGAAAGCGACCTGCCTTGAAGCGTCGATAGAATGGCTGAAACGCGCCGGCTTCGCCGCTGAAGCCCATCAGCCGCTGCTGGTTGTCGCGGCCAAAGAACAGCTCGAAATGCGCGCTCGGCGGGGCCTGAAGTGCAGGGAGCTTCTGCCAAGCGCGGCCGTCGAAGCGCAGGACCTCGACGCCTGCGAGCGCCGCCACGCTGGGTGGCGTTCCAACGGCGAAGGAGCTCACCGCGACGTCGAGTTCGCGCGCGAAGCTCGGCAGCGGCTGCGGAGCGGGGCAGCTTGGAGCGCGCGCGTCGTTGGTTTGTGGCGCTTGCACAGGACTTGGCGGGCTCTGCGTGTTGGGGGCGCTCGTGACACTCGGCCCCGGAGACACGGCTCCGCCCGCGTTCGGCTCCGTCGGCGCGAGGCGCTGCGCTGCGGACGCGGGCGCCGTCCCCGCTCCTCCGCAGTTCGGGAGCGAGAGCAGCGCGAGCATCCACAACGCCTCGAGTGCCGAAGCTCCGCTCCTCGAGTAAGCTCCGTGTTCAGGCGGGGTTACCGTTCTCGATACCGACACCGGATTAGGGTGCTCTGCCGCAGCGCTCGCGGTCAAGCTCGCCAGCGGTCGGTCACTTCGCGCTCGGGCTGGCGGCTGGCAAACCTCGGATGCGGGCGAGCTCGCGATCGACGTCGGCCCAGCCGAGAACGCTAAATATTCGTGGATTCGGCGGCCGCGGCGCTGGGGCGCCCTGACCGCCGAGCCATAGCTCTACCGTGCTTGGTAGCTCGCGCAGCAGCCAACGCACGCGCTCGCTCGTGAGCTCAGCGTCCGATCCGCGCGAGATGCTGAGACCGACCACCCTTGCTCGCAGGGCGCGCGCCGCGTCGACGATTTGCGCTGGCGGTACGTCGACGCCCAGCATGCGCGGCGCGAAGCCTGCGACGGCGAGGTAGAGCGCGGCCATGTCGAGCCCCAGGCCGTGGCGCTCTTCGCTCAGCGTTGCCAGCACCACGACCGGACCTTCGGTATCAGCCTCGTAGGCGTTCAGCAGTGAGCGAAGTTGGGTCGAGATCGCTGCCGACAGATAATGCTCCTGCCGAACCTCCAACCTGCCATCGCACCAAGCATCGCCGGCTTGCTGGATCAGCGGGCCCGCTACTTCCGTGATGAAACGGCGCGGCCCGAGCGTCGCGACCGCCTGACGCAAGCCATTGCGCAGGCCCACCGTATCGTCCTTGGTCACGGCCTCGAGCAGCGCGTCGACGGTGGGCGACGTCGGCTGAAAAGGCGAGCGCTGAGTCGCGTTGATGAGCAGCGTTCGCAGCTCGTCGAGGGAATGATGAATGACCTCGCCGGCGCGGAAGCCTTGTTTCAGCGCGCGTGCCACCAGCGTCAGGCGTTCGACGTCGGCGTCGGAATAGACTCGAATTTGAGAGCCCCGACGCCCAGGTTTTGGGAAGCCGTAGCGGCGCTCCCACATGCGCAAGGTGTCCGCCGACAGGGTCGTCATCCGCGACGCGACGCGGATCGAATACCCCGCTCGGGGCTCCTCCTGTTTCGACCCAGACATGCTGCTAGTACGATTGGCCTCGGGAACCTCCGAGTCAAGGCCGACGGGTCTACAGTGTCGAGCCGCGCGCGGCTTCGAGCGCGCGGTCGAGCGCGGCGGGTGAGAAGCCGATCAGGATGCGCCCCATGATGTCGATCACGGGAATCGATGCGCCGCGCATGCCTGCGCGGCTAAGCTTCTGATTCATCTCGGTGGCGGCCGCCTCGTTCTCTTCGATGTCCTTCTTGATGACGTTGGCGCCGTGCTGCCGCAGGTACGCCTCGGCGTCGTGACAAGGCTTGCACCAACTCGCGCCATAGATGATGGCGAGCACTGCACCTTGCGCTGCCTTGGTTTGCGCGCGCGCCGAGGCCGCGGGCTCCGACGGCGGAGCGGCGCTCGCGGGTGCGAGCGCTTCGAGCCGCGCTTTGCGGCGACTCGCTCCGACCTCGTCCCACGCGCTACGCGAGAGGGTCTGCAGGCGGTAGCTGCCGTCCGCTGCGGTTTCATTCAAGTTCGCGACGTAGACCTGGTCACCTGTGCCAGGCTCTTTACCAGCGACCACCACGCGCACCTGAGCGCGCCCCTCGGCAGGCACATCCGCGGGCTTGTCGACGACGTGAAAGTCACCTTTGTCGTCGACCCAGGTGAGCAGCAAATTCGGTGTGTCGGACTTCACCGTCAGCGTGGGCAGCGCCGTTGCCTTGGGCGCCGCGGAGTCGCCCGGGTCCGCGTGAGTCGGCTTGCGACAGCCCGGAGCGACGGCGAGCGTCAGCAAGAGTACGCTGAACAGGAGCCGACGAAACATTGGAGGGGGTATAGCACGTCCAAAGCGCGGGCTTCTGCCGGAGCGAGAGCCAGGTTTTGTCGGGGTGGACGGGCGGTTTTTTCGACCGCTCTTCACGTGCCGAGCTCCTCGCTGAGCTTCAGCCACTCCGAGGTCATACGCTCGAGGCGGCGCGTGAGCTCTTGCTCCTTCCGGGCCAGCTCGTGAAGCTTCTCCCACTCGGTGCTCGGCACCTCTTTGAGTGCCGCGCGTAAGCGCAACGCCTCGGCCTCGCCGTCGCCGATGCCGGCTTCGAGTTCGCGCACCCGCTTTTGCTTGCGTTCGAGATCGCGCGCGGCCGCCTTCTTGGCGCGGAAAGCGTCGGCCCCGACGGCCGCCGGTTCGGCCTGCTTTGACGGCGTTACGGCAACGCTCTTGCCGTTTCGGGGCGAGGTGGGGACGCTCGCGGCTCTCTCTCGCTCGAGCGAGGCGGAGAAGTCCTTGAAACCTCCTTCGTACAGATCGACGCCGCGCTTGGTGAACGCCAACGTGCGCGTCGTAACGGTCTCCAAGAAGCGACGGTCGTGCGAAACCAAGATCACGGTGCCCTCGAAGCCCACCAGCGCCTCTTCCAGAATCTCCGCTGCCGGGATGTCGAGATGGTTGGTGGGCTCATCCAAAAACAGCAAATTGCGCGGTTCGAGCAGGAGTTTTGCGAGCGCGAGCCGCGTGCGTTCGCCGCCGGAAAGGCTCGCGACTTGGCGCAGTGGGTCGTCGCCGTAGAAGCGGAAG
>JAEUAF010000584.1 GCA_019695485.1 Sorangium sp. | reverse complement strand
CGGTCGTTCCGCTGGCTCCGGTGGGGTAGCCCCCTGCTCACCCTGCGGGTTGATTATTCAGCCGACGGGGGGCTCTGCTGGGCTCGGCGGAGCGAAGGGCTAGCGTGGCGGCGGAGCCATTCCACCTCGAATGGTTCGGCGGTCCAGCGGAGCACCACTTTCGCAACGCGCGCCCGCTCGGCGACTTCGACTGGGAGTCGCTCGACCGCACACGCTACCCCGAAGGGCTGTTGACCACGGCGCGCGAAGTTTGGACGGGCATCGCGATCAGTGAATACGTGGCCATCGCCGCCTTCGCCGAGGTGGTGAGCGCGCTCACCGCCGCGCGTGCCCCGCTCGATCTAATTGGCATGACTTCGGATTTTCTGGCTGACGAGGTGCGGCACGTCGAGCTCGCGAGTCGCGTGGTGATGCAGCTCGGTGGAGCGGTTCCCAAACCGCTCGACACCGCGCGCTTGACCCCACTGCTCGCGCCCGGGCTCACCCCCTTCGAGCGGGCGAACGAACTCGCGCTGCGCGTGGGCTGCGTCGCGGAGGTGTTCGCGAGCGCCACCGCCGTGCCGATCATGCGCGAGACGACGCATGGCCTGGTCAAGGCCGTGTATCAGAGCATCTTGCGAGACGAGGCGCGGCACAGTCGCTTCGGCAGTCTGTATTTCGAGTGGGCGGGTGACAGGCTGAGCCCGGCCGAACGCGAGCGGCTCGGCGCGGTCACGCTGGACGCGCTCACCCCCTACGCTGGCCTTTGGCGCTCGAACATCGGCCTCGACGACCAGCCGAGCGAGTGGGGCTCATTCGATGCCCACGAACTCGGCTGGATCGAACCATCGCGCTACGTTCCGCTCGCAAAGAGCGTCGTCTCGGAGCAAATCGTACCGCCCTTGAGAGCAATCGGCATCGCGATCGACGCTGCCGAGCTCGAAGTCCTGCTCACTTCGTAGCGGAGAAAGCCCGAGTCCTGACGCACAAACGGTTGCTCGCGTTCGCGCGACAAGGTAACCTCCGCGGCCGAGGTTCTTGCATGTCGACGCGGGGAGTACGCACAGAAGCTTCCTCTTTCGAGCGCGTTCGAGCGCCGCGCGCTGCAGCAACAAACGGTGCCCCTATGAAGGCGCTTTGGGGCACGGCACGTGCAGCGCTCGCAGTTCTCGCCGTGAGTTGCGCCGGAAAGTACGAAGCGAGCAGCGGGGCGGCAGCGACGGGGACACCCGCGACCGGTGGAGCACTCGCGAGCGGTGGCGCTGCGCTCGGCGGGGCGAGCGCGGCGTCCGGCGGGCAACTCGGCAGTAGCGGCGGCAGCGCTGGAGTTGCTGACGACTCGTGCTTTTCGGTATCGCCGCTTCCCGACGCGGAACCTGACTTCGCGCGGCCTAGCGTGGTTCGCGATCGGCTGAGTCGATTCGTGCTCGGCGAGCCCTCCTCCGACCTCAGCGACGATCTTCAAACGACGAGAACCTGGGCCTCCACCCTCGCGGTCGAATTGCTCGAGTCGTCGGATGCGCCGCCCGCATTTCAGGCACTATTTGCGGCTTGGTACGATGCGTGGAGGGCTTCGCCGCCCCCCGCGGCAGCCGATTTCGGGCTGCGCTGGGCACACGCGCTGAGCCTGCGCGGAAGCCTGTTGCCTCTGCTGAGTCCGGGCAGCGCGCTCGAGTCGCGAGAGAACAGCTTGCTCACGGATCCGGCGCTGCTAGCGAAATTCTCGACCATCTCGGCGCGCGGCGCGTGGGCCACGAGCGCGCTGCTCTGCGTTCCGTTTCCCAGCACTCCGCCGGGCGAGGGTGCCCCGCTGCCGCCACAAACCGCACTGACGAACCGCGAGCTCGTCGCCCGATCCGTGGCGTCGCCAGCGTGCATGGCTTGCCACGCCCTGACCGATCCGTACGGCGACTCGCTCGAAAACTTCGACGCGCTCGGGAACTATCGGACAATTGACAACAACGGCCTCGCGCTCGACACGAGCGGCAGCATGATCACCCCGACAGGAACGGCCGTCGCATTCTCGAGCATTGGGGATCTCGCCCCGCAACTTGCGACATCCTGTGAAGTGGCGCATTGCATCGCCGCGACGCTGGCGGCCCAGGCCGCGAGCCGCGCCGAGTTGACGCACCCCGTCAGCGACGAAGACGTCAATCGCATCGCCAACGCGATTCAGCGAGCTTCCCTGTCGAGTGCGTCGATCGTAGGCGCAATCGCCGCGACTCCCGCATTTCTTCACTGAAGCATCAGAACGCTGCGCCGAATGCCGAGCATCGGACACCTCGCGGTTGGGTTGGCGGCAGCGCGACGGACGCGCGAAGCGTCAGGATTCCGCCTGCCGCTGCTGCTCTGTGCGGTGTCACTACTGCCTGACGCGGACGCAATCGGCTTCGCTTATGGCGTACGCTACGCGGCGCCGTGGGGGCACCGGGGCGCCACGCATTCGCTCGCGTTCGCCCTCGGACTCGCGCTGCTGGCAGCCCCGCTGAGCCGATTTTTCAAACTCAGCAAGCTCCGCCTGTTCACGTTGGTGCTGTGCGTCGCCGCGAGCCATGGACTGCTCGACACTCTGACCGACGGAGGCCGGGGCATCGCGTTGCTGTGGCCGTTCAAGAACACGCGGTTCTTCGCGCCCTGGCGACCGATCCCAGTAGCACCGATCGGCGCGCGCATCCTGAGCCCGCGCGGCGTCTACGTTGTGGGCTATGAGCTCGTGCTTTTCGCGCCGCTGTTCATCTACGCAGTCTGGCCACGACGGGCGCGGGCGCGCACCGCGTTCGCGCGAGTTCACGACGAGTGATGGCGCCTCGCGATCTAGGGTAGGCTTCGGGCATGACCCGAGTGAACCCCGACACGGCGTTTGCGGGCTCGATCCCGCAAACCTACGAGCGCTATCTGGTGCCCCTTTTCTTCCAGGAATACGCCACGGATTTGGCGTCTCGGGTGGCGGCACGCTCACCTGCCCGCGTGCTCGAGTTGGCCGCGGGCACCGGAGTCGTGACGCGCCGCCTGGCCCAGACCCTGCCAGAAAGCACGTCGATCGTCGCCAGCGATCTGAACCCGGCGATGCTCGCTCAGGCCGCACAGAGCGGGACGAGCCGCGCCATCGAGTGGACTCAGGCCGACGCTTTGGCTCTGCCATTCGCCGATGAGGAGTTCGATGTCGTCGTGTGCCAGTTCGGCGTGATGTTCTTCCCAGACAAGGCGAAAGGCTACGCCGAAGCCCGCCGTGTCCTGCGAGCGGGCGGCGCACTTCTGTTCAACGTTTGGGATCGTCTCGACCAGAACGAATTTGCTGCGACCGTGAACGAAGCGCTCGAAAGCTTCTTTCCGGACTCTCCACCAAACTTCATGGCTCGCGTTCCGCACGGCTACTACGACCGCAGCGTAGTCGCCGAAGACCTGCGACGCGGCGGCTTCCAACAGGCTCCGGCATTTCACACCCTGACAGCGCAGAGTCGCGCCGCTTCAGCGAAGGACGTGGCGATCGCGCTCTGCCAGGGAACGCCCGTTCGCAACGAAATCGAAGCCCGCGCCGCTTCACGCCTCGACGCTGCCACGGAAGCCGCTCGCAAGGCGCTCGCCGCACGCTTCGGCTCCGGCGAAGTGGAGGCCAAGATGCAGGCGCACGTGATCACGGTCGAGCGCGGGTAAACTTGCTAACGCCCTACGTGGGGGCGCTTTCGTTGGGGATCTGTCGGACTCGCGTGGCCGCCGCCCGCGTGGGCCGATCGGCGCTGGGGACGCTTCGCGTCTTACGTGGTGTGGCCGACGTGTTCATGCGGTCTTCCCG
>JAEUAF010000552.1 GCA_019695485.1 Sorangium sp. | reverse complement strand
AGCCAACAGCTGGCGCCGTCCAGCTCGCGAGCGGCGCGCGCACCGCGTACTTGGCACAGTCCGAAGCGCTTCCGTCCGAGTGGCTTGCGCGCGATCTCGTCGAGCTTGGTCGCCTTCCTTCCAGCGGGTTCTGGCGCTCGCTCACGCCCCGCGATCGGGCCGCCGTAGAAAGCGCGATGCGACGCACCGGCAGCTGGGCATTCGCGGAGCAGCGCCTGGCCCGCCTTTCGGGCGGCGAGCGACAGGGCGTGGCGCTGGCGCGCGCATTGGCGCAAGAGCCCACGCTGCTGTTGCTCGACGAACCCACGACGCACCTCGATCCGCGCCACCAGGCCGAACTCCTCGGCACACTCAAGCGCGAGGCCACGCGCGGCGTGGCGAGCGTCGTGGTCATGCACGACCTCACGCTCGCAGGAGAAGCCGATCGCTGCATCCTCCTCACCGACGGCAAGGTCAACGCCAACGGCGCGGCGGCGGAGGTACTGAGGGCTGACCTCTTGAGCGCCGCCTATCGAACCGAAATCGATGTATTGCAAGCAGCCGACGGGCGTCGCGCCGTGCTGCTTCGGAGTTCCGGCCAGCCGCGCTCGAGCTTCGCACCTCGAACCCAGGAACCCAGCGCATGAACGAGCACCCAATCGTAGTCATTGGCGGAGGCGTGCGGTCCGGCAAGAGCTCCTTTGCAGTGGAACACGCGCTCAAGCTCGGCAAGCGCCGCGCCTTCATCGCCACCGCACAACGTTCCGACGACGAGATGAACGCGCGCATCGATCGGCATCGGCTCGATCGCCAGAACGCCTTCACGACCTTCGAAGAGCCGCTGGCCCTCGCGAATGCCATCGACGCGCTCGAAGGCTATGACGTCGTCGTCGTCGATTGCTTGACCCACTGGCTTTCGAACATGCTGATTCGCGAGACGTCGAGCGACGCCATGCTGCGCGAAGTCGACCGCGTCGTAGCCGCTCTACAGAAGCGCCGCTTCGCCGCCCTGCTGGTCACCAACGAAGTCGGCATGAGCGTGCACCCGCCGACCCCCCTCGGGCGGGCGTTCGTGGAGATCTGCGGCTGGGCGCACCAGCGATTCGCACGTGCCGCCGACGAGATCTACTTGGCCGTGCTAGGCACGACCCTACGCATCAAACCGGCGCTGGCCCCGATGGGCGTCGAAAGGACTGGCTGATCATGAAAGCGCGTGCCCTCCTGTCATGGAGCAGCGGAAAAGACAGCGCCTGGGCGCTCCATCAGCTGCGCCGGCAGCACGACGTCGAGGTCGTGGGTCTGCTCACCACGGTCAACGAAGTGGCGGACCGCGTCGCGATGCACGCCGTCCGCTCAGCTCTGCTGCGCGCGCAGGCCGAGGCTGCCTGCCTGCCCCTTCACGTCGTTCCAATTCCGTCGCCGTGTTCCAACGCCGAGTACGAAACCGCTATGTCGCTCGCCATCGAGCGCGCCCGTGCCGATCGGATCAGCGTGATGGCCTTCGGCGATTTGTTTCTGGAGGACATTCGAAGCTATCGCATCGAGAAGCTGAGCGGCACCGGCATCGCGCCCCTCTTTCCGCTGTGGGGCCTGCCGACGCCAACCTTGGCACGCGACATGATTGCGGGCGGGCTCCGCGCGCGACTCACCTGCGTCGATCCGAAACAGCTTGCCCCAAGCTTCGCCGGGCGCGAGTTCGACGCGGCCCTGCTCGACGAACTTCCGCCGAACGTCGATCCCTGCGGCGAGCGCGGTGAGTTTCACACCTTCGCTTACGACGGACCCATGTTTCACGGGAAAATCTCGGTCGAAGCGGGCGAAGTCGTAGAGCGCGGCGGCTTCGTCTTTGCCGACCTACTGCCTGCGTCTTCGGAGCAGGAGCGAGCCGGTCGTTGATGAGCCGTCCCATTGAACGCATCGTATCCCTCCTCGCCAGCGGCACTGAATTGGTGTGCGCGCTCGGTCTGGGCGACAAGCTCGTCGGGCGCTCGCACGAGTGTGATTACCCGAGCTGGGTTCAGCGCTTACCCGAAGTGAGCCATCCGACCTTCGACATCACCGGCTCGAGCCGCGAGATCGACGCCCACGT
>JAEUAF010000451.1 GCA_019695485.1 Sorangium sp. | reverse complement strand
CACGACCCGAGCGCCCCGTCCCGCACTGCCGACCGCGGTAGGCCCTGCCGCCCAGACCGCGCTCCGCCTCGTCGGTAGCGCTCCGCCGAAGAACGATACCGAGGATAGCGAGCGCGAACGACGCGCGCTCGAGCAGCGCCGGGCCCGCATCGCTCAGAACCGGAGCGAGATCGAAGTGGAGCGCATCAAGAGCCCACGGCTGCTCGCTGCGCTCCGCCAGCTCGACACCCGCTGCGCGCTCCTGCTGGGGCCGAGCGGCACTGGCAAGACCGCCGCGGCCCACTGGGCGCGCGCGCGCCACCGGGGGCTCTGGGTCTCGGCGCGCGATCTCGGCGCCTGCGAGCGGCGCCACCCGCTCGGCGAGGATATCCCGCGGCTTCTCCGGCAAGCGCTGGATGCGCCCGTGCTCTACCTCGACGACCTCGGCACCGAGGACAGCCGCGATATTGGCGTGCTCCAGTACGTGGTCGACCAGCGCTACGCGAGCGGGCGGGCGACGTTCGTGACGAGCGGGCTCACGATGGCGGAGCTGCCCGCGTACTTCGGCGCGCCTTACGTGCGCCGGCTCATCGAGCAGCACGTGCCTCGGAGCGATGGATCGGAGTGGCCCGTGCTCTTCGTCGATCTGCATGGAGGCACTGGAGCATGATCGTCGGCAAGGTCATCACGGTGTTGCGGGTCGCCTGGGGCTACCACTGGCTTGCCGCCAAGAAGGGCGACGTCTGGCGCCTGGTGCTGCACGGCACCCAATATTCAGCAACGCTGCGCGACACGCCCCCGCGCATCCGCCTGCTAGAGGATGTCGACGGCGGCCCGAAGGGCACCCGCTGCGAGCTGCTCGACCCCTGGCCTGAAGCGCCCGAGTACTTCCCGCACGAGCTCGCGGTGCTGAACGGCCTGGTGCCGAAGGAGGTCGCATGAACGACCCGGACACCACTCCCGTCCCGGGCGCGCCCGATCCCATCGAGCGGGCCGCCATCGACTACGCGAAGATGCGCGGGCTCATCGACGACCAGGGGCAGCTCTGGTGCATGCGAGGTTGCGGTCGAGCGGGCCGCCTGCCGCACCTCTGTTGCACGATCTGCATCACCCGCCACCGCATGGGGCAGCGCTGAATGAAGAGCCCGATCTGCTGGAACGGCTTCGTCTTCGTGCACACCCGGAGCGACGATAACTACGACTACTACACGGGCGACGGCTCGCCCGGGCGGCTCGCTCACTCGCGCGCAGGGAACCTCTGGATGGCGTGCCTGCGGGATGCGAAGGCCTTCTGCCATGGCGACGAATGCCGGGACGACAAGGCAGCAGCGCGAGCCGCCCTCGACGCGGCGCTCGAAGTCCTCCGTCGCCGAGTCGCCGCCGACCGGGACTGGATCAAGCACGTCGAGCGGGAGATCGGATGATGCAAGCTGCCCGCACCACCCGCACTCTGGGCGCCATCGGCACTGAGCGGCAGCGCGAGATGGCGCTCCGGATCGCGCGCGGGATCTGGAAGAGAGTGCCGCCGCATGTTCCGCTCGCGGACCTCGAGCAGGTGGCGCTCACGGGGCTCTGGGAGGCGCTCGAGCGGAAGGGGGCTGCGGCCAGCATGGCCTATCTCATCATCTGCGTCCGGGGCCGGGTGAAGGACGAGCTGCGTCGACAGGACTGGGTGCCGCGTTACAGCCGCTCGAACGGTCTCAATTGGCACGTGGTCCATGCGGCCGACATCGACGAGGGTTTCGAGGCGAGCCTACGCTCGCCGGTGCTGGCTCCGGAGGAAGCGATCGATGCTCAGCGAGCGCTCGCTCAGATTGCCGACGCGCCCTTGGGAGAGCGCGACCGGCACGTGCTGCGTCTTCACTACGAGGGCGGGCACAAGTTCAAAGACATCGCGGACGAGCTCGGCATTAGCGAGCCACGGGTGAGCCAGATCCATCACCGCGCCATCGGCATCGTCCGGGCCTGGCTGACCGGCGACCTCACCGAGGCCCGAGTCGGGTCTCACTACCAGGTGCCGCTGCGCCTGAGAAAGGCCATCATGGAGAAACACGCACAGCCCGAGCCCGAGCCCGGGGCGCCCCCGCAGTCGTTCCCCAGCCAAGTCCGCGCCGGGCGGCTCGGCTGCGCGCCTGCTGCCCCGGCGGTCCCCGCACCCCCGTCAGCGCCACCAGCTCCGCCACCAGAGCCAGAGCCACTCACGGAACTCGCCGCCGTGCCCTCCGTGCTCCCCGACGCAGGCCTCGACCTCCGCGGCGAGCTCGCCCGCTACCGGGATTGGCTCGTCGGGCAAGCGCTGCTGCGCACGGGAGGCCATCAGCGCAAGGCCGCCGACCTCCTCGGCCTACGGGAGGACGTCTTCAGCCGGCTCGTGAAGCATGGCCGCGGCCTCGTCAAACCGTGCCTCCGCCGGAGTAAGCCCGCCGGCGCGCGGGCATCAAGTCCCGCCCCGCAACCGCGCCGCCGCGCCGAGCACGGAGACTCGCTGTCTGACGTCATGTCGCGGCTCCCGCTCGAGGAGATCACCCGCTGGCATCGAGAGGGCAAGGGCACGGCCTGGATGGCGCTGAAGCTCAGCGGGCGGATCGGTGCCGGCCGCATGCTCGTCGAGATGGCCGTGCGCCGCACCGTCGCGTCGCTCGCACACAACGGAGGCGTCTGATGTTCCCCGAGTTCAAGCCCACGAATCACCCGAATCAGGTCAAGCGCCGCGGCGCGGACGACAGTGTCGATGACAGAGAGACTCCGCCGTGCGTCTACGTGCCGCTCGATGCCGAGTTTGCTTTCACGCTCGACGCCGCGGCGAGCCACGACAACCGGAAGTGCGTCCGCTATGCGACCCTCGACGGGCTCTTCCTGCGGCTGAGCGATGGCTCGCGTGCCGAGATCGAGAAGGGCACCGGGCTCACGGTGAGCTGGAAAGGCGAGCGAGTGTGGCTGAATCCCCCGTTTTCTCGCATCCGACCGTGGGTCGAGAAGGCCTGGGATGAGACGGACGCGACCGTCGCCTTGCTGCTCCCGAACAACCGCGGGGAGCAGCCCTTCTTCCAGGATCTCATCGAGCCCTACCGCGATCGGCCGGGCTCGATCCTGACCACGCGCAACCTCCGGAAGCGGCGCCCTTTCCTCTGCTCGGGCCAAGAGATCGGCAACCGCACGAGCAAGTCACCGCCCTTTGGGTTGACGCTAGTCCTCTGGGATCGGCGCCGTCCGGAGAGGGCCGCGCGCTAGATGCGTTTCATTAAACACTCGCATGTGTGTGTGATTTCCATAATGGAACGTCTCTTTATGGAAATTCCATATTGGCTCGCTGAACGCGCGTTTGAAAAAGCGCAACGTGGAAAGTCTGTTGCATGTCTGTGTTGCATCGGTGGATTACACTGATGGGGTGATGTCCAATGCTCGGTTCGAGTCGCTCTCTGCAGAGCTGCAAGCCCTGCGCGAAGAACACGCAGAATGGTGCGCCGACGTCAATGGCTGCCGACTCCCGGAGTCGAGCTATGAGGCTTACCGGCGCGACAAGGCGTACGCTCGAATTGTCGAGATCGAGGAGCTCATTGGGCAGGCTCTCGAGGCGGAGCGGGCCGAGGAAGAAGCCCAGTGAAGCACCGCATCGAGTGGTGCCACTGGCGGCCCGGAGTCGACGACGCGGACCAGGACTGGCGCGAGGCCGCCCCGAATGCGGGCATCGATCTGTCGAGTCGGGCCGCGTGCGAAGAGGAATGCCGGTGGCTCGCGCTCGATACGGACGGTGGCGGATACGGGTACCGGGTGGTCGAGATCGAGACGGACGAGGCGCTGGCTCTGCCGCGCAAGACGACAGTGCAGCGGTGGGACGCACGGGTGGGGCAATGGTTCAGCGTGACGGTGGAGATTGCATCATGAAGGAGCTCAAAAAGGCAGTGGCGGAGATGGATCGCACGTTCCGGCGCATCGACCCGGTCAAGGCGCTCCGCACGTGGCGGCAGGGCGCAGCTCGCGCGGCGCTCGGGAGCATCGTGCGCAAGAGCCGGAAGGGGGCCACCCGGTGAACTGGCACTTCTACTATCGAATGATGCGCCGCTATGAGCGTTCCTTCGCTCGTGTTCGCCGCGGCGAAGAAGTCGCGAGCCTCGACGATCCGAGGCGGCGCGTCTTCCTTCTCAGCTCTGCGGATTACTACTGGAGCATGCTCCAATGAGCTCGCCCAAGCGCTTCGAGCTCGCGCGCCTGCGCCGAGCGGTCGACGGGTACCTCGACTCCTTCGAGGAGGAACTGCTCCTCGGCACGCACGAGCGGCACCTCCGGCGCCTCGAGATGCTCGCGCGAGTGCTGCTCGATCAGCTCGTGTCCCAGGGCGGCGCGACCCTCGAAACCCAGGCGTTTTCCTCGCGGCTCAATGCGCTGCAGGCGCGGCTCAATCGCCGGCCGAGCCTTCGCGTGGTGCGCTCTCCGGAGGCCGGGTGACGGTCGGAATCGAGACGGCCACGTGCTGCGCCTGCGGCACGCAGGTGGAGCTCTATGAGCTGCCCGCGTTTGCTCGTGATGCGCGTTGGCAGGCATCGTGCCCGCGCTGTCTCGATCCGGTGGAGGACGCGGGAGAACGCGACAAGATTGTCGGCGTCGGCAAGACGACGGACGAAGCGCTCTGGGACTGGCAGCTGTCTCACGATGAAGCGTGGGAAGTCGAGTGGCACCCGGTCACGACGGTGATAGATCTAGAGCAACAGGTCGCGGTCGAAGCCGCGCACCAGCGCGGTTGGGTGTGGACGTACCCCGACGGCGTCACCCAACACGTCAACTACGGGCCGCGCGTTGCGGCTGGGAGCTGAAGCATGGCATTGTTCAAAAAGGCAGTGAGCACGAGCGCGTATCTGAAGGCGGGCCTGATGGGTTTCGCGGGAGCCGGCAAGACGCGGACCGCGGCCGAGCTCGCCATCGGGCTCGTGCTGTACATGCGACAGCGCGGGCTGAAGGAGGCGAACCGGCCGATCTTCTTCCTCGATACCGAGACGGGCAGCGATTACATCAAGCCCCGGGTGGAAGAGAGCGGTGTCGAGCTCCACAGTGCGAAGACCCGCGCATTCATCGATCTGAAGCAAGCCGTGCGCGAGGCCGAATCGTCCGCGAGCGTACTCATCATCGATAGCGCGACCCACTTCTGGCGCGAGTTCTGCGAGAGCTACCAGAAAAAGAAGAACCGCACGCGGCTCGAATTCCAAGACTGGGCCGCGCTCAAGCTCGAATGGGGCGTGTTCACCGATCTCTACGTGAATAGCGCCTGCCACATCGTGCTCTGCGGCCGCGCCGGCTACGAGTACGACTTCTTCGAGGACGAGACCGGGAAGAAGGAGCTCCAGAAGACCGGCATCAAGATGAAGGCCGAGGGCGAGATGGGCTACGAACCGAGTCTCTTGCTCCTGATGGAGCGCGAGCTGAACATGACGACCAAGCGCCAGTTTCGCGTGGCGCACGTCCTGAAGGACCGGTTCGGGGTGCTCGACGGCAAAGATCTCTGCTCGGACGAGACCGGCGGCCCCACGTTCGACATGTTCCTGCCGCACGTGGAACGCCTGAACCTCGGGGGCGCACACCTCGGGGTGGACACCAGCCGCACGAGCGCGGAGATGTTCGCCAGCGATGGCTCGACGCGCTGGCAGTACGAGCGGAAGCAGAAGGAGATCGCGCTCGCGGAGGTCCGTGAGGAGATCGTCAAGATGCATCCAGGACAGTCCGCCGCCGACAAGACGGAGAAGGGCAACCTGCTCGAGATGGCCTTCGGCACCCGCGCCTGGGAAAAGGTCGAGTCGATGAGTTTGCAGCAGGTGCAGGAAGGACGGAACCGGATCTGGAATGCGTCCCGCGGCCACGGCTACGGGCAAGAGCCCGAGGCCGAACCGGGCGTGCAACCGTACTGCAGTGAGACCTATGGGAACGTCGACCTCGAGGGCGATGCCCCAGGCAACGGAGCCGTCCAGTAGCCATGGGCGCGCCTGACCTCAAGCTCCCCTGGGAGCCTATCGACCCGCACGGCGACGGAATCCTCGCCCGCATCGTGCACGACGCCGAGTCCGGCCATGTCGGCGTCTTCGACACGGCCGAGCAGGCGCGCGCCGTCTGCGAGACGATGAACCGCGCCCCGGGCGTGGAAGCCGAGCGGAATGAGCTCGCGGCGGAAGTCGCCTCGGCTCGGACCCGTCTCGCGGGCATGCGGGCCGCGCTCGAGACGAGCGAAGGCCGGCCGCTCACCGATCGCACGGCGCGCGAGAAGGCCGAGGCGAAGCTCGCCCGCTCGCTCGAGCTCTGGCGCGAGTGGACGTCCACGGACATCACCGAGGACGATGACCGCTGGGTCGAGTTCACCAACCGCGCGCATGCGCTCCTCGAGGAGCCATGACCTACGACTGGAGCCGTGTGAGCCGCGAGACGCTGGAGCGGTTGGCGCAAAGCATCCACACCTCGCACGCCGCTGACGTTGCGAGCGACGCTCATCTTCAGGAGCGCCTTGGGGATGCCCGCACCGAAGCCATCGTCCCGCCCCTGCGCACGCGGGCGGAGGTGGACGCGGAGATCGCGCAGAAGGTGCGCAACTGCTACATGCCTACCACCGGCGTCCATGTCTACCCCGAGCACCTGGAGAACCTGGGCGAGCTCGTCGCCGAGCCCCTCGCTCCCGACCCTGGGCCCATCATCGACTGCGAGTTCCCGGAGGCAGCGCCCGGCCCCGACGAATGCGAACGCGGCGGCGACTGCATCGAATCGATCACCCGCCCTGGCTTCTGCGCGAAGTGCGAGCGGGAGATGCCGAGGCGGGTGCATGGCGCGGCAGATCCGGAGGCCTGCTCCTGCGAGGAGAGCGAGCGGCTGAAGGCGCGGGTGCGGGAGCTGGAGTCTGCGGTCTCCGGTACGATGGATCAGCTGCGCCTCCAGGAGCGCTGCACCGTCAAGGCAGTGGACCGGGCCGCCTCGCTGCGCGAGCGGCTGGAAACGCTCTGCAAGGGCTGCGGTATCCCCGGTGCCGAGCCGGGCATTTTGACGACATTCTCCGTGCTCGAGGCGCTCCGTGCCTGACCCGCACCCGTTCCAGGAGCTCCACCTGGTCACCCAGCAGGGGATTGTCGCCCTCACGGTCGACGAGCTGCACACGGCGCTGCGCGAGCTCGGCTACCATGCCGTCAAGCAGGTGCACTGGGAGGACGCCGCCCGGGTGGTCTCGCTGGCGCGACGGGTCTGCAGCCTGCGCGACAACGGCGAGGAGAGCCCCGAGTTGAACGACAAGCTCGCGAGCGCCATCGCGCAGATCGACGGGGAGGAGGATGGCTGATCCGACCGCCGCCCTCCACGTCGTGACCTCGCCCCGGTGCTTCGGGTGGACGGGCTGCCCCGCGGAGGAGTCGTGCTGGCACTACCGCACGGGCGACCGCAAACCGCGGCCGACGGCGCTCTGCAAGGCGTGCTCTCGGGCGGCGGCCGACATCATGGCGCTGCATCGGGACGCTTGGCAGTCCGCCTACGGGGCCCTCGTGGAGGACGATGGCTGAGCCGAGCGAATGCCCGCGAGGTTGCAAGCAATGCATAGCGCGCCTCCGGGAGCGAGCAGCGGAGCACGGCCTGCACCTCGTGACCGAGGCGGACAAGGCCGTGCTCGATGCGATCCGCGATCTCAAGATCGTGCGCTGCGTGGGGCAATTGATGTTCAGCGACTCGAGGGAAAACGAGCTCTGCGAAGCTGAGGTCGCCGCGAGGGTGGTGCGCTGATGCCGTTTCCCCGCCTCAAGCGCCGCCGTGGCTGGGCAACGCGCTCGGCAGAGAAGCGCGGCCGCGTACGCGAGATGAAGTGCCTGCGCCGCTACGGCTACGTCCAGGAGTGGCGCCTGGAAATCTGGCGCTTCCGGCGTCGGAGGCAAGCCGAGCAGCGCGAGTGACCCTCTACCGCATCACCCCCGTCCCCAAGCCGCGCATGACCCAGCGCGACAAGTGGCAGAAGCGTCCGTCTGTCCTCCGCTACCGCGCCTTCAAGGACCAGGTGCGCCTGCGCCGCGTCGTGCTCGATCCGCCCTGCCGCGTCGTCTTCTGGATGCCGATGCCCGCGAGCTGGCCCGAGGCGAAGAAGGCGAAGCTGGACGGCACTCCGCACCTGCAGCGCCCCGACAACGATAATTTGCAAAAAGCTCTCCTCGACGCCGTGCACCTCGACGACAGCCACGTCTGGAGCATCCACGCGGAGAAGCGCTGGGCGCGGAAGGCGGGCATCGAGATCGAGCTCACGGGCGACCCCTGCCGGGTCTGCGGCTGCACCGATGAGGACTGCAGTCAATGCGTAGAGAAGACCGGGGCGCCGTGCGCCTGGGTCGAGCCGGGGTTGTGCTCGGCGTGCGTCTAGAGCGGCCCGGCGGACCCGCCCGATAGCCAATTTGTTGGCCCGGGCTGGGCCGGATTGAAAGACTGTAGGCAGGACAACCTGTGGACGGACTACATTAGCTCCCGTGACGACGCTGCTTGGCAGAGGCATCTACTCCGTGGGCCAGGCGGCGCGCCTCGTGGGTGTTCCCTCCCAGACACTCCGCCGCTGGGTCGTGGGCTCGCCCGAGGGCAAGTCGGCGCTCCCGACGCCAGCCTCCCTCATCGGTGGCGAGGCGACGCTCGACTTCGCCGATCTCGTCTCGGCGCTCTTCATCCGGTCTTTTCGGGAGCACGGCGTGTCCCTGCAGCATATTCGCGTCGCTGCATTGAGGGCAGCGAAGGACCTCGACCACGAGCGACCCTTCTCCCTCCGCAACTTCACGACCGACGGTCGACGCATCTTTCGATGGTTCGATGACACGAAGGGGGTCCTGCACGACGCGGGCAGCGGCCAGCAGGTCATCGTCCCGATCTTCAAACCTCTACTGAAGAAGATCCGCTACGGGCTCGGCAACCAGGCGGACCGCTGGTATCCGCTCGGCGAAGGCAAGGCCGTAGTGATCGACCCTGCCCTCTCGCTCGGGGAGCCGACGGTCCGGGGCATTCCCACGCGAGTCTTGTATGGGCCGGTTCAGGGCGGGGCCTCCGCCGCCGAAGTGGCGCAGTGGTACGGGCTGAAAAAAGCGGAAGTCTTGGCCGCGTGCCAATTCGAGAGGCAGATGCACGCCCAGGCGGCGTGACATTCTTCTTCGACAACTGCGTTCCGCCGCCCATCGGCAGGGCCCTGCGCGAGGTCCGCAAGGACGTGCAGATCCTGCAGGAGGTCTATGGCCGTTCCGACGTTGCCGACACCGTCTGGATGCCGGAGGTCGCGAAGAAAGAATGGATCGTCTTGACCGACGACAACCGCATTCGAAGAAACCAGGTCGAGCGCGCCCTGCTCAAAGACTCGAAGTTGCGCGTCATCTTTCTGCCCGAGCCGCTCGCCACGTTGGGGCTGTGGGGGCAGTTCGCCAAGCTGGTGGCGTGGTGGCCGACCATCGAGAAAGAGTGCAAGGGCCTCGAGCTGGGGACGTGCCTGCTCATGAAGATGAAGACGGGCAAGCTCGAGGTCCTGGAGAAGTAGGGCCGTCCGGGAGCCGGCGGGTTAGTTCGAGCTCTTCGCGAGCTGCTGCTCCGAAACGGAAGCCCACCGCTCGTTACGCGAACTCGATGCTGCTTCGGTACGCCTTCGAGGTGCTCTGCCCAAAGATCGAATTGAGGCGCAGCGTGGTCGCGACCGCATTCGTGCCGTGCTCGCCGATGACTTCGAGAAAGAGCGGGTCGCCCGTTACGGTCACCGGCATCCCGCCGACGGTGTCCGTACCACTGTCGAGCGTCACCGAGTGGTCGGCGTCGTAGGCTGCAGCGCTCGCGCTCGCGTCCGTTGCCGACGCAAGGATCGTCTTCACCCCGACTGAAGAGACCTTCACGAGCTGAATCTTCGGCATCGTCATGCCGGAGATGTTGCCGCCATGGCCGACGCCGGCGGCTCCGTTTAGCGACATGCTGATCGAGGTCAGGATGTCGCCTGGGAGCCGGTTCAGCGGGAACCGGATCATGTTCGCGGCCCCAACGTCATTGAGATCCCACCCGCCGGACGCCGCCTCATCGTTGACCGCCCATGCGGGAGTGACAACGCCAGCGTTTGAATAAAGTGTGATCCATTGTGGGACCATCGGGCTGCGCCAGAAACAAGTCTCGCTCGCGACCTTGAGGTCAGCGGCTCGAGCGAATATCACGATGCCGCCAGAGTCCACCGCAAAGAGAGCGCCACTATGCAGCTCCACCGTCGAGTTATTGGCCAGGTCGATGATGCCGCCGTTGGCCACATCGAGCTGTGCTCCGTTCCCCACGCTGATGATGCTCCCGCTCGTCGCGTTCAGCGCCGCGCCGGAGTCGAGCTCGATTAGCGCGCCGCTCCCGGCAATCAACGTCGCGCCGGAGTTGAGGCCAATTACCGCGCCGCTCGCCAGATTGATCCGACCCGACGACGAGAGATCGAGGTGCCCATCGATCGCGAACACCTTCCCTGCCGTCAGCTGCGCCGCGCAGTCGAGAATGAACGTCGCGCTCCCGGTGAATTCCAGATCGTCGCCGTCGAGCGTGTAGGTCCCGCCGCCTTCGCCGTCGACCGCCTTCAGCAACTCGGCCGCGATCAGGCCGAGGAGGTAATTCACGTGCTGCGGCGCCGCGACGACTCCCGAGATGAAGCCATCTGCGGCGGACTCGGGGTCGACCTTGGTGGGGGTCCCCGTGTCGGGGCCCGCGGAATAGTTGGTGTTGGTGGCCCATCCGGGCAAGGCGTTGAGCGTCATAGGATGCGCAGACTCCCCCAGTATTTGGGTGTAGCAGTGGAGCTCCACGGGCCGCCCCACACGAAGGCGTCCGCAATGGCGGGCGAGAACAAGAAGTGCAGACCGACGCCGCCGGAGCGCACGTCGGGCAAGACGACGGTGACCTTGGCGAGCGCGGCCGCGTCGATGTCGTCGAACGCGCCCAGATAGAGCACGGCGCCCCCAATGTTGAGCAGCACGTAGTGACCCTCCCCGAGGAGGATCCCGAGCACATCGAGCAAGTCTCTGCCCGTGCCGTGAGACCGGTTCGCTCGCGCACGAGCCAGGATGACCGTGCGGTAGGTCTCCGTATCGAAGCCGAGCTGGGGCTGACCGACGATTCTGCCGAGCACCTTCAGCCGCGGCAAGTCGGCGCCCGCGATCGTGTGCAGCTCGAGCATCTCCCAGAGCGTGTCCTCGAGCTCCTGGATCTGCGCGATGAATGCCGCAAGCAACGCTGCCACGAAGGGCTTGCCCCAGAAGGGCGGCGCGAGCTTGCGAGCCGCGGTCTCCTCGTGATTGACGATGTACTCGAGCGGGCCCTCGTGCTCGAACGCGGCGACGAACGAGCCCTCGGTGTACGTGATGAGGTCCGAGCCGTCGGGGTCGCCCTCCGTCGTGAGGGCCAGATCGATCGCGGTGGTGCCCTCGGCCATGTCAGCTCACGTCGCCCGTGACGGTGATGTCGCTCGCCTCGAGCAGGTAAATGCGGTTCTGCACGGCGGCGAGATCGGCGCCAGCGCCGTTGACCGTGAAGGTCCCGCGGTTCTCGACGCCCGGGACGGAGAACACGGATCCGGCGAGGCGGTTGAAGATGACCCCCTGCCCGACGCGCGTCGGCATCTGGGCGATGATGGCCGCCTTCACGTCGTCTCGCCGGACGCCCGTCGTGGAGACGATGCTGACGGCAACCGTGACGGCGGAGGTGGCGGCCCGGTCGAAGAAGACCGTCACCGGTCCGAGCGTCTTGTCCTGCGCAATGCCGGACTGATCACCCTGCGACAGGATGCCCTCGGGCCCCACGTCCCAGATGACCTGCGCGATGGCATCGTCGTTCGCCGCTGCGGGCGAGCCGTCCCACACGACGGGACGGAGCGCGTGCGGGCCAATGCCGTTGCCGTCGGTCGTTCCGGAAGTGTTCTCGAACACCTCGGCCGAGAGCACGCCGTCGAGCAGATTGAGTGCCCGTCGAATGGCCCCGCGTGTGCGTGAGCCTCCGGCCGCGAGCGAGCCTTCGCGCCGGATGCGGAGCGCCGGGATCGACTCGATGTCCTGTCCGGGCGTGGCGGCGGCGGGATTGGTCACGGTGTTCCACCCGCTGACGGGTGTCGCGATGATCGTGAGCGTCCCCGCTTCCGCGATAGCGGCCGAGCCTGCGAGCTCCGACTGAAACACTGCGGGGTAAGTGTCGGCTGTCGTGCTCACCACGGCATCGCGGTTCAGCCAGCGGTTGGTGGGCTCGTCGATCACGTGAGCCGCGAGATCGCCCGGGGCGTAGGACTGCGAGGCGTCGAGGTTGAGATTGACCGTGACGAGGCCCTTCTGCTGCCCGCGCCGCGGCACACCCGACTGCAGCGCAATGGCGACGAAGCGGTCATCGCTCGCGTTGTCGGGGTCTTGCGCGTTGTAACACTCCTCGACCAGCTGCTCGAGCTGGTCGATGTGGTCGGCATCGATGTTGCTGGTATTGCCGAGCACGGCCCGCTCGGTGAGATCGAGCTTCGGCGAGATCTTGCCGCGCAGGGAATCCTGGATCGCCGTCAGCACGACGTCGATCGTCCTTCTTTGATACCCAACATCCGTGATCGGCATGGTCGTTCCTCAGGCGATGGCAAATGAGACTTCGTCGCTGATGCTGGCGCCGTCTTCGCAGGTCACGGCAAAGCGGGCAGACAGCTTCCGTGCCGCCCGATCGAGCTGCACCGTGAGCTCGTCGACGCTCACGACTCCCGCCGTCGAGAGCAGGAACTGGCGGAAGATCTGCGTGATGATCCGGTAGTCGGGTCCCTTCACGAGGATGGTCCCGAGCATGGGCAGACCGGCGTCCGGGTCCCACGAGATGGTGCCGGCCCAGATCTGCGCGCCGACGCGGATTTGCTGCAACGACATTGCTGCACCGCTGGTAAGCAGGATGCTGCGCCCATCCGCGCTCAGTTGGAGGTCGCCGATTACCGGCATGGCGGCTCCTCGACGAGGGCGTAGCTGAACCAGAGGGAGCCATGGAGCAGCCACCACTCTGCGGCGTCTTCCGCCGGGCAGACGAGCAGTAGCCGCCCGTCCCTTCCGTAGATGTGCGCCCAGATCACCGCGCCTTCACTTTCGTCGAACCCACTTGCAGGCTCGCCAAGTACGATGTCTTGAACAGGTTCAACGCTGACACGAACGCGGGCCCACCACCAGGCGCAGTGATGCTGCCCGCCGCATCGATGATGCCATCCAGCAGATCGCTCAGCCCCGTCTCGGTCGGCGTCTTGAGAGCAACGAAGTCGACCGCGTTCCCTTCCCGTGCGGGGAACGGGAAGCACACGGCGTGTAGCCCGTGACGGCGCAGGACTTCAGGCGGCTCGACCGAGCCGGTGTCCCACCATTTTGAAAAACTCTCCTCCATGAACCAAACGAGGCACGCGTCGCCCGCTGCCCACGCCCCGGGCCACGCCACGGGCACGTCGGCCAAGGGAGGCAGCTCCTCGAACTCCCCGTCCGCGCTCTCCAGGTGCACCGCAAGGGTCACCTCCGCCGTCTGGTGAGCCTCCGAGTAGGACCGGATCGAGCCGACCATCGCCGTGTGGACGTTGCGCAGGCGCGCCGTGATCTCGACGTCGAGCACTTCCCCCCAAGACGGTACGCGGGAGTCGGCCATCAGCGCTTGCTCCGGTCCTTCGCTTTGGCGAGGCCAGGGCCGCCCGTGCGGCGCGCAGGCGCCGGCTTCGGCTCGGGCAGTGCCTCGGGCTCGGGCTGCGCCTCTGGAACGGCAGCGCGGACCGCGGCGACGGCCTGGGCATGCTTGCCCGCAGGTCCCTGCCGCCCGGGGAACTCCGGCGATGCTTCCGCCGGCGCGCCCGGGCGGAGGAACGCGATCTGGTCCGGAGGTGCGCTGTAGTGCGCGAGCGTCTCGAGGCAGCGGCGCTTCAGCTCGTTCTCTCCGCCCTGGTGGAGCGAAACACGGTGTCCCATGGCGCTCACGAAGCCCGCCGAGCGGGTGATCTCGATGTTGAGGATGGGGCTCACTGGTAGGGTCTCCCGGTCCACTGCACGGTCCACTGATCTGTCGAATGCGAGTCGCCCGTGTGCACGGTCTTCAGGCACACGAGGTTCCCGGTGAAGGCCTCGCTCTCGACCCGGAAGGGCACGCCGGGGATCAGGTCCGTTCGCAGAAGGCAAACGCCCGTCACCTGCGTGCTCGTCTTGGTGAGGGTCTGCTGGGTCGAGCGGAGCGGGGCCACTTCCGTGCCGGGCCGCAAGAGACTCGCCGGCACGCCGAGCGACTCGGCTATCTGGGCCTGGCTCGCTACCAGTTTCCAGATGCTGCTCTTGGTCGCCTTGGTCTCGATCTCGACTTCGCCAATGAGCCCCGAGTCCTTCCGGAGCAGCGGCCCCTGCCGATCACCGACGGGCAGTCCCTCGTGCCGGAGCTGGAGCGCCGAGTCCTGGATCGACCAGCCGAGCCCGCAGGAGCGCGTCACGTGTTCGAGCTCGTCGAAGACGGAGCCGGACAAGGTCAATGACCGGGTGAGGGACTTGCTGCCGTTCGAGAGGCGGACGTCCGAGAAGTCCTTGAGGTTCCCGGCGCCGACACCAAGGCTCGTCCCGAGCTCGCGCAGCACGGTCGCGACGGGAGTGCCGGCGCCGAAGGTTTTATTGATCCGCGCCGTGCGGCATTTGGTTTCGCCGTCGCCACCCGAGACGCGGGTCACCTGCTCGGTGCCTTCGCGCTTCGAGCGCGCGGACCGTAAGTCCCCATCGAAGATGGTGCCGACGTCGCCGACGTAGCCCGCCTCGAGCCGGACCCGCACCTCCGCCTGCTTGGCGAGGGCGGCCCGGTGCGCGCGGGTCAAGTTGTAGATCTGGATCTCGCAGTTGTTCGGGTTGCGCTTCGCGTCGCGCTCGATGGAGAAAGCAATGCGGAGCGAGTTCAACCCGACGCCCGCGCGCGCGTCGATCTCCACCCCGCCCACGTTCAGCCGGTAGGCGCGCTGAAAGGCGGTCATTCCAGCCTCGCTGGAGTGCTCAAGGGAAGGCGAGGAATGCCGATCACGAGCGTCATGGCGCGAGGCATCGTTGGGGGCGGACGGGTATGAAGATCATTTCGGTGCACTGTCTGAAGGACAGCGCGGAAAATGGTGGCGGCTGTAAGCTCATGGGCACCATTGGTCCCGATTGCCTGGGCATCCGCATCGAGCGCGGTGGCTACGATGCGGTGCTCTTTCGCGTTCGTTTGGCCGGCGCGGCGCTCCTCCTGGTCGATGCCGAGAGCAGCGGAGGCAAGACGCTGGTCGGGGCGATTGCCGGAGATCTCTTGCTCGGCCCCATCGGTGCGCTCGCGGGCGCCTCGATGGGCAGCGCGAAGCGAACCTTTACGATGGTCCTGAAGAGTCCCGACGCTCGCGTCGTTTTGGAAGCTTCGAAGCCTGAACTGCAGAAGCTCATAGGATTCGGCATGGCATCGACGGGGGACATCGCCATCGAGCGCGAGATGCTCCCCAAGGGAGAACGCAACCGTGGAAGCATGATTCTTTGGGGAGCGATCGCATTGGTCGCGCTCTTTGCGATCATCAAGAGCCACTCGAGCCGAGCTCACGAAGAGAACGCCGCCGCGCCCACTGCGGTTGTCCAGTCGACGATGGCCCAAGCTGAGAGCGAGCCCGCCCCGTCTCCAAAGGTGGCAGCGCATGCAGCGCTCCGACCCAAGAAGACGGGCACCAAGCCGGCGGCTCATGATGCCTCCAGCGCGGTGACTTCGTCGACCGTCAGGTAGCAGAGCTTGATGCGCTCTCCGAGTTCGGTGAGCCCCGGCGAAGCGATGTCGTCTGTCTCGCTGATCGCCAGGAGGAGCCCCGGCGGGCCGCCGACGGCGCGGCGATTGAGCACGATGCCGACGTGGACGGTCTGCCCCATGAGGAGCGGCGTGCCATCGAGGGCGACGACGGAGAACGTCCAGAGCTCGCGGCGGAAGTTGTAGCGGAACTGAAGCGAGTACTCGACGCCGTCGAGCTGCGTGCGCTGGTCGTAGGCTTCCGTGCCGTCGGTCAGGGTGGGAATGACGAAGCTCATTCTTGCAACCCAATGCCTTGGCTGAGTTGCAGCGCGATGCTCGTGAGCTTCTGATGCTGCTGGGCACTGGTCTGCTCCGTCGGCTTCGCTTGCTCCTTCGGTGCCTTCGCGGCCGGCACCGGCGGCAGCTTCACGGTCTTGGTCGTGACGGTCGCGATCTGCTTCAGCTGGACGGCGAAGCTCGCGCTGCCCACCTGGCCCTTCGAGTCGGTCCGCGCCACGCTGATGAGCACGAGGTCCGTATAGGAGGCGCCCTTCAGGGTCACGATGACGGGAGTCGCAGTCACCATCAGATTCAGCAGCGCGCCGTGGAACGCGTTGACGCGGGCCACCGGAGCGTTGGCGGCGAGCACGTGCACCTGCAGGGACTTCTGCGTGACGGGCAGATCGGAGCGGAGTCCGGTCCACTGCACTTCCTTGGCGGGCCCACCGCCGAAGAGCAGCGATTGGATGGCTCCGGAGAGCGCGAGCAGCGGCGCCGGGCGGAACTCCGACTGGCGGATCGGCGCCTGGCCCGGCTGCGTCCCGTCCGTGCGCGCCGCGTAGCTGAGCGCCTGGACGGCGCGCGCAAAGCCGGTCGTCTCCGCAATCGGCGTCTCGGTCTGCACGAGCGTGAGGGACAGGGTCTGCGGCTGACGGACCATGTGGTCGCTGATGAAAGACCCGTCCTCGATCGGGTACTGGGTCAGATCGGACGCGTCCGTGATGGTGCCTTCCTGCACCATGTCGGCGACCAGGACACCGCCGTCGAACTGGATAAGGTCGTCGGCCATCAGTATCCCAACGCCCTCTGAGTGATGAGCCGGTTGTGGTCCTCGAGTGCCCCTGCAACTTCCCGGGCGACGTCAGGCGCGGTCGCTGATGGGCCCATGTTCACGGTTACGGTGTTCGTGCTGTTGTTCGTGACATTGGCCCCAGCGGCCTGCTCTGCCGTCGGCGGCCCATACGCAGCGTTGCCTCCCGGCGCCGGGATGCGGTCCCCTCCCTGACCGAAGAGCTGCTCCGCGAACGGGTGGTCGACCCCAGCACCGTGGATGCCACCCTGACCAATCCCGACGATGGAGAGAAGGTCGCTGCGGATAGTTCTAAAAAACAGCCCGATCTCGCCGAAGAACGCCTTGGCTTTCTCTCCCTCCCCATTCCCGGTAATCCAGTTCCAGAGATCCTTGAAGGCAGCGGCCAGATCTTCGGCTGCCTTCAAGGTGCCGTCGGCTGTGCCCTGGCCGAAGATGGTATCGAGAAAGCGGCCGACCTCCGAGTCGCCGCCCCGGAAGAACGTGATGAGGTCCTCGAGCAGGAGGAGCGGCAGCACCATCCTGGCGAAGGAGAAAGCTGCCTTGAGCCCCGCCCCCGCCATGCCGAGCAGCGTCTGAGTCGCGCCGCCCCCTAGCCCAATCATGAGTCGAAGACCAGGAATGACCTTCGCGGCGAATACGGCAGCGAGGGCCGTGAACGCGATCCCTGCAAGGTCGGACTGCTTCAGGAACTTGCCGATCCAATCGATGCCGTCACCGATCCATTTCGTGAGCTGGGTCAGCGCTGGAATTAGCACGTCTAGCAACGGCTCAGCCGCTGCTAGCAGGCCTGGCCCCATTGCTGCCCAGGTGTCCCCGAGCTTCTTCGCGCCCGCGATGGTCTGCGGGCTGAGCACGTTCATCGCCTGCAGCTCTTGGCGCTGCGCGCGGAAAGCCGCTCTGCCTTCCGAGAAGATCGGCTTCAGCTCTTGAGCGCCGCGTCCGAGGAGCCGGGTCGCGAGATCTGTGCGCTTGGTTTCATTCGCGACCCCGGAGAGTGCCTCGCCGACGTCAAAGAAGAGATCGTTGGCACTCTTGAAGTTGCCGTTGCCGTCCTTGACGCTGACCCCGAGCTCCTGGAATGCCGCGGCCGCATCCTTCGATGGCGTGACGGCATTGCTCGCCAGGATCCGGAACGCGCTACCGAGAGAGCCAACGTCCGTGCCGCTCTGCTTGGCGAGCAGGCTCAGTCGCTGAAACTGATCGGTGGTCACCCCGAGGCGCGTCGCACCGTCGGCGATGTCCCCGATGCCATCGACGAGCCGCTTGATGCCGGCGATGGCGGCGCCCGTGCCGAGGAGCTGCACTTGCGTCCGGAAGTCGCCGAGCCGCTCGATGAGGCCCGGGCCACCACCACTGCCACCGCCCCGGTTAAAGCCGTCCTTTACGGCCTGCACGGCCGTCGCGAGCTTGCCGCGCAGCGTCTGCGCGTACTTGGCCGCGGCCACTTCCGACTCGGCCATCGCAGCGCGCCCCGCGTTCAGCGTCTCGCGCGTGGGGGCGAATTGAGGCCCGAGTGGGTGCGGACCAATCGGGGAGGAGTACTCGTGCGCTCCCTGCGCCGCGCCGAACTGGCCAAAGAGATTGCTGGTTGCCGACTGCCTCGACTGCTCCATCGCGGCCGCGAGCCCCGAGGTCGCACCGAAGCCACTCTCGAAGGCCTGCCGAATCGCCTTGCCGGCGCGCTCGGCCGGGATGCGCACCTTGTCGAGCTCGGTCTGTAGATCCCCGAGGCGCGCCTTCAAGGCATCGATGGCGAGGTTGCCCTTCGCGAGCTCGCCCGCCTTGTCGACCTCGATCACGAAGGACGCGAGGAGCTCGCGAAGCGCGCTGTCGCTCATGACGTGCTCCCGCTCCGCGCGCGAGCGCGCGCCTCGGCCGCGTCGAGCTCGTCGAGGAAGTCGTGCGCGTGCACGAGGTCGTCGAGCGTCCAGGCCGCTCGGATCGCCGTCAGGCCGTCAGGAATGCGCGCGTCGAGCACGACACGCCAGATCAGACCGTGGGCGCCGTCCGGGATGCGGAGGTGTTCCCGACCAGCTGCGCCAGCAGAGCGGTGAGGACGTTGGGCCCACCTAAAAAACAGGTGTGCTCGCCCCGCACGGCGTGAACCAGGAACGCCACCATGAGGTCGACACGCCCGGCGAACACTTCGCCGACGAATGGCTTCAGGTCGATCATGATACCGTTGCCGCCGCGATCGAACTTCGAGACGGGCAGAAACAGCTTGAGGAGCGCAGAGATCTGGCTCGCGTTCGAGAGCAGCGCGGTAAAGAGCTTGCCGTAGTCGACCGCTTCGCCGCTGAAGAGCGCGAGCGCGGCCGGGCCAATCGCCTTGCCGAGCAGCTCGATGCTGAGGCAGGCCTCGTCCGGGCCGAGGCGCTTGACCTCGAAGCGCTTGCCCTCGAGCTCGAATTCCGTGGGCGAGGAGGACATCAGCCGTTACCGCCGATGACCCAGTTCAATGGCGAGGTGAGCACGAGGCGAATGGCCCAGGTCACGTCGCCCGGCTTATCGCCAAAGGTCTTCGCCGGCATGCCGAGGATCCAGGCCTTGTCGGTCGCGACGAGGCTCGATCCATTGCCGTCCTTGAAGAGGAACGGCACTACGCCGAGACCGTTCGTGACCGACACGTCCCCGGCGTGAAGCGCCGAGAGCTTGGCGTGCTCCTCGGAGTGGCCCTTCAGGACGATGTTGGCGGTCGCTCGGCGTTCGTTGGTGGCGTAGCGGCACACTGAGCCGTCCGCGCCGATGTCGTCCGCGAAGGCGGGACCCTCGGGAGTGATCTCGACGGAGACGAGCGCGTCCTTCAGCGGGATGCCCGCGAGGATGCATTCGCAGCCATTTATGTCGTACACGAGCCCCATCGCGACCTACGCCTTTCCCTGCAGCGCCGTCACAGCTTCAGCGTCCCGACGATATCGAGGGAGTTGACCGCGCCCGTCAGCGTCGCGTTGAAGAGGATGGTGCGGAACTTGCGGTTCGCCTTGTCGACGGGCGAGACGGTGCTGAGATCTGGCATCGTCACATCCCAGCCGGGCTCGATGAGACCGGGCGCGCTCGGCTGGCCTTCGGCGGCCGTGAGAGCGGCACGCACCGGAGCCTCGAGCTGCGCCGAACCCGTCGCGTTGAAGCCGATCTTCTTCGCGTTGATGAGCACGAGGAACGCGCGCGTCTCGATGTCGGAGATGAGCGCATCGCTTCCGTGCGTGAGGTCGAAGTACCGCCCGCTCGCCGCAAACCCATCCCAGGTGTGGGCGATGCCGCGATCGGTCGTGTAGGTGAGGGCGCGCTTGCCCCGAGCCGAGTCGTGCGCGGCCGCCGTGAAGACGTCCACCGAGACTCCCGCCAAGGTGGTCATGGCCCAGTTGCTCGTGCCCGGCGTCTGCCCGAGCTCGAGGCCCAGCAGCGCCGCCGCAAAGCAGCTCGACATGTAACGGGTGAAACAGACCGCGCTCCGGGTGTAGCCGGAGGTCTTCAAGTCGCTCGCGACGTCGTTGGTCGTGCCGACCACCAGGATGCCGTTGTCGGCACTCTGCGCGAGGAAGATCATCTTCTGCGCTTCGGCAAACGCCGCAGCGAGCTCGATCTCCGCCTTCGCGTAGCTGTCGATGAGGAGCCCATAGACGGCCTCCCCGAGCACGGTCTTCGCCGTCGCCAGCTGGGCAGCCATCGAGCCGTCGGCGCCGGCTTCGTTCAGCTTGATTGCGCGGTCGAAGCCGTCGACCTGGACGAAGAGCCCGGCCGCATCGGGGATGAGCGCGAGCTTGGTGGCCGTCGCGTTGTCGGGGGTCGTCGTGATGCCGGCGATGCCCGCAGCGGAAGCGTCGATCAGGGCCTCGATGCCGTCGAGGATGGCGTCGACCGTATTGGTCGCGACGGTGTAGCTGATCGGGCTCGTGACGCCCTTGTAAGAGATGCTGAAGTTGATGATGTAGCCGACGGAGGTGACCGTGATATCCGGCACCATCTCGAGCGACTGGGTGAAGTTGGTGCTTCGCCCGAAGATGTACGCTTCGCCAGCGCCGCCCGACTGCGCGCTCATCGCGCTCATCATCTGGTAGGCGCGCGAGTAGGTCGGGAACCCGTCCGTCACCATCGCGGCGAGCCCCGCGGGGCTGATGCCGTAGAGTCGGCTCTGCCCCGAGTAGGGCGCCTTCGCCATCAAGAGCGGCGTGTCGAAGGCGACGGCCTTCGGCGCCGAGTCCTGGATGTCGATGGTGACGTGGACGATGTCGTTGATATCGGACACGGCTCAGGTCTCCATCGCGCAGCTCTCCACGACGCAGGGCGGGCGCTTCACCCAATGAGGGTATCGGCGCCTCGCCCTATCAACCACGCGTGAATGGCTTGACGGCTCGGGCGTGGTGGCTAGCGCGCACTCAGGGCGTCGCGGCTTTGAACGCGTCGAGATCTGCCTTCAGCTGTGCGAAGACCGTCTCTTCGGAATCGGCGGCGTCGCTCTCGGCGGTCACGGCTTGCGACTGGAGTGCCTGCGCCGTGATCACGTCCTGGCTGCGGGCGAGAGTAGCAGCATGGGCCGTGCCCTTTGCCTCGCGCTTGGCGGCCAAGTCATTGAACTCGGCGATCAGGGTATCGATCGTCACTTCGGCTGGGGTCGGGGTAGGTCCTGGGTCAGACATCGTGGGCTCCTTCGGTTGAAAGCTCCGCCTCCGCGCCCGAGTCGTGCTCAGGGCTTTGGCGGGAGAATGGTCAGGCGCCGCGCGGGATCACGTCCCTGGACGGTGCCTTGGCTGGTCGCGCTCCGCATCTGCGCCCGCTGGTGTTCCACGTCCGAAAAGGACAAGGCCGTCGGCGGCGGGTCGTCTTCCTTCGGCGGGCGCACGACGCGCCAGAACTTCTTCGCGCGCTGCACGCCGTGGGCGCCCGCTTCGAGCACATCGAAGGCGAAGTCGATGCCGGCGAGAAGCGCGGGGATGATCA
>JAEUAF010000424.1 GCA_019695485.1 Sorangium sp. | reverse complement strand
CCAAGGTCATGCTTGATGGAGTGTCTTGAGTTCGACGAGCGGCGCATCAATCGGGTCGACGACCAGGCTCTGGTGGAGGAGCTGCGTCGACAACACCCCGACGAACGCCATGTTGTCGGCGTTCGAGAACTGCCCCGCGCCGCCCTGCGCCTTGCACTTCTGAAACAACTGGCCCACACGCTCGCGGTCGAAGATGCCGGCCGCGTCGAGCGCGCGCGGGGCGAGCGCCTCCTCTAGATACTCGGGTAGCGTATCCCCCACGAACGACAGCGCGTCCGGCGCGCGGTACGGCTGTTTGGGGCGCGAAATGATGCTGTCGGGAACCAGGCCTTTGGCGACGCGCTTGAGAATGTATTTCTCGTTCAGCACGCGTAGCTTGAAGCTCGCTGGCAGGGACGCAGCCAGCGCCATCACCTCCGCATCGAGAAACGGAAAACGCCCTTCGACGGAGTTTGCCATCAGCATGCGATCGCCCTGCGACGGCAGAATGTAGCCAGAGAGCAGCGTGCGAATCTCCAGGTATTGATCCTGAGCCAACGGCGACCACTCCGCGTAGTCGCGCGGCAGGTTTCCGAGCAGGCGTGCGCGGCTGTCGAAGCCCGAGAGCTCCGCCACGAATGGCTTCGCGTAGAGGCGCTTCAGCGCGCTGGTCGTATTCCAGCGCATGTCGTGCGAGAAGCCGGGTTCGCCCGCGCGCTCCAGGCCGCGCAGGAAGAACTGGCGTGACACGCTGCGCATGGCAACGGGCGAGCGCGACAGGTATGGGTAGAGCCGCTCGAGCAAGCGTGGCCGCTGCGTCGATTGCGGATATTTGGCGCAGAAGCGTCTGAGCTTGGCCTCGCGGAACAGGTCGTAGCCGGCGAACATCTCGTCGGCGCCCTCGCCCGTCAACACGACCTTGATGCCGCTTTGGTGGACGAGTCGCGACAAGAGGAACATCGGTGCTGGCGCCGTCCGCAACAGCGGGCGCTCCGCATGAAACACGACCGCTGGAAATACGTTGGCGATGTCAGCGCGGTGGCAGATCACCTCTTGGTGGTCCGTCCCCAGGAGCTCGACCATGGTGCGCTGGTGGACCGTCTCGTCGTATTCGGCGTCGGCGAAGCGCAGCGAGAAGGTCTTGAAGCCGCTGCCCTTGGCGCGCATGCCGAGCGCTGCCACCAAGGAACTATCGAGACCACCTGAGAGGTAGCTTCCCACCGGCACGTCGGCGCGCACCATGCGCAGCCGAGATGCGCGTTCGAGCGCCTCGCCGACAGCCAGCGTTGCGTCCTCGATCGAGAGTCGAGCAGCGTCGCCGCGACGTGGGAAGCTTGGTTCGTAATATGCGCGTCGCGTCGTGCCCGACGGCGCAATCACTAGCGTGTGCCCCGGCTCGAGCTCCTCGATGCCCTCGAACACCGTCTGCGGCGGAACCACCGACCAGAACGAGAAGGTCTCATCGATGCCGCGGGGATCGAGACGCCTGGGGAAGCTGCGATCGGCGGCGAAGATCGCTTTGACCTCGCTCGCGAAGTAGAGGCGCCCCTGGTGACGACCGAAGTATAGCGGTCGCACGCCGACGCGGTCTCGCGAGAGCACCAGCGTCTGTCGCGTTCGATCCCAAAGCGCGACGGCCCACTGCCCATTCATGCGCGGAAATGCGGCCTCGCCCCAAGCCTCCCAGGCGTGCACGATGACCTCGGTGTCGCTCTTGGTCTTGAAGCGGTGGCCGAGCGCCTCGAGCTCCGCGCGAAGCTCCACGTAGTTGAAGATCTCGCCGTTGAATGCGATGTACAACGTGTCGTCTTCGTTCGACAGCGGCTGTTGCCCGCTGCTAAGATCGATGATCGAGAGCCGCGCATGTGACAGGCCGCACTGCGCGTCGAGGTAGGCGCCAAACTCATCGGGGCCGCGGTGGCGAATGGCTCCTGCCATGCGCCGCAACTCATCCAAGTTTGGCGAGGCGCCTGATCCGGACAGGATGCCAGCGATGCCGCACATCTTCGTCAGCCGCCGACCGGTTCGAACGTCAGCGGGGGCGACTGCAGGTACTTGGCGACGCGCCGCTTGGCGTCGATGTCTCGGTAGACACGCTCCACTTGTTGGGCGTTCAGGCCGATCATGGCGCCGACCTCGGCAGGCGCCAGCGCGTGGTTCTTGCCATAGAGGCAGTAGTCCATCTTGTCGTAAGGCAAGGCGAAGTAAAACTCCTCCTGCGTCTGAGGCATCGAGAAGGTGTCCGTGGTGGGCGTCTGGTCTTGCACCTCTTGCGGAATACCCAGGTGTTTGGCGAGCGCATAAACCTGGGTCTTGTAGAGGTGGGCGATCGGCTTCAGGTCGGCTGCGCCGTCGCCCTGTTTCACGAAGAATCCCTGATCGTACTCCAGTCGATTCGGCGTTCCGACCACGGCGTAGGCGAGCCGATCGGCGTGGTAGTACTCCGTCGTCTTCCTGATTCGCTGCTTGTAGTTGGTGGCCGCGATGAGCTTTAGATAGGCGCCAGGCGGCATGCGCGAAGACTTGGTCTCACCGCTCGGGGTTTGAATCACCAAGTGAACGAAGTTCAGCCGATCAGAGTCGACCACCGACGGCATAGTTACTTTGCACTTGAAGCCGTCGCCGTATTCGGGGAACACTTCGCGAATCGCTTCGACTTGGCGCTCATAGCAACCTGCCGCCGCGCAGGCCGGGCCGATTGCCTCCACGATCGCGGTAATTCCGAGGCTCTCGGCGACCACACGCCCCAGCCGTAGCGAGTCACTCGCCGAGTCGCGCTCAGGCATGAAGATGCCCAGCACCTTTTCTGGGCCGAGCGCGCGTACTGCGAGCGCCGCACAAACCGAGCTATCGATGCCGCCCGACAGACCGAGCACGACGCCGCGCCGACGCAGGCTGCCCAGCACGGTGGTCCGAATCCACTCGCTGATCGCGCGAGTCGTTTCTGCAGCGTCCAGTGCAAGCACATTCGTGAGCATTGGCCGAAAGAGTAGACCAGTTTACAGGGTCGTTGCGAGGGCTTCTGGTGAGCAGCTGGCTTGGCTGGGGCCCATGGGCCGACCGTCTCGGAGGAGCGGGCCTCGCAGCGGGGGATCTCCGCGAATCGGCGGAGAAGCGGGCTGATCTCAGTCGGATAGAGTAAACAGTCGGCCATGAGTGGTCGCCGAATTCTGGTCACTGGAGCTGCGGGCTTTATTGGGAGCCACTGTGCGGAGGCGCTCCTTCGCCGTGGAGATTCCGTCGTAATCCTCGACAACCTCAACGACTACTACTCGATTGCGCGCAAACACCAGAACCTCGCGGAGGTTCGAGCGGCTGCTTCCAGCCCGAAACAGTTGGAATTCGTCGAGGGCGACATTCGAAACCGCGAACTCGTGACCGGCGTCATGTCGACGGGTTTCGATGCGGTGATCCATCTCGCTGCCATGGCGGGAGTGCGTGCGTCCGTCGATGACCCTTGGCTTTACTACGACGTGAATCTGACCGGCACGCTGAACCTCTTGGATGCAGCGCGTGCGCACGGAAAACCGAACTTCGTCTTCGCGGGGACGTCTTCCGCGTACGGCGACACCAAAGTCATTCCGTTCGTCGAGACTGACGCGTGCGACAAGCCGTTGGCCCCTTACCCCGCGAGCAAGCGCGCCGCCGAACTACTCGGTTTCTCGTACCATCATCTGCACGGGCTCGACTTCACGGCCCTCAGGTTCTTTACGGTCTACGGTCCGCGTGGGCGGCCCGACATGATGGCGTACAAGGTGCTCGAGGGTATTCGGCTCGAGCGGGAGATTCCGCTCTACAACGGAGGCCAGATGCACCGCGACTGGTCGTTCGTGGGCGACATCGTGGCCGGGATCGTGGCGGCTTCCGAGCGGCGCCTGGGCTACGAGATCATCAATCTCGGTCGCGGTGAGCCAGTGCTGGTTTCCGACTTCGTGCGGCTGCTCGAGGAACGAGCAGGTCGGAAAGCGCGCCTCGCGAGTCAGCCAATGATGGACGCCGACGTTGCATATACTTACGCCGATATCAGCAAGGCGCGGCGCTTGCTCGGTTACGATCCTCGAGTTAGCGTGGAGCGAGGCGTGAGGGAGTTCTTCGACTGGTACGTGGCGAATGTGGGAGCGTGTGGTTGAACGGTGATCCATGGCGGAATCTTCTATGCTCGACTATCGCATCGGTAATGACCTCGACCTCGATGTCGTCATTGGGCTCTATCGGGCTTCGACGCTTGGCGAGCGCCGGCCGGTGGACGACCGAGCGCGAATGCGCGCAATGCTCGACCACGCGAACCTGGTGGTCACGGCGTGGGACGGCGAGCGGCTGGTCGGCATTGCACGCAGCCTGAGCGACTTCAGCTTTTGCACGTACTTGTCGGATCTGGCCGTGGATCTTGCATACCAGCGGCGTGGCATCGGCAAGGAGCTCATGCGAAGGACGCAAGAAGCGGGCGGCCCGGCCACGGTCTACCTTTTCGCGGCTCCGAGCGCGACCGAGTACTACCCACACGTGGGTTTCGCCGCAGGCAGTGGTTGGGTTCTGAGAGCCAACGAGCAAGTGCGTTAGGCGACGGGAGAGCGGGCGAGCCATGAGGTTTACCGTGTCGGGGCGCATGCGTGAAAACCTCGATGAGTACGGCACGTTTCATCGAACGCGTGGCAACGAATACTGCCATTTCGTTGGCATTCCGCTGATCGTTGCCGGCAGCGCGACGCTGCTCGCACGGCTCGCCGTCTTCCAGCTATTCGGGGCCAGCGTGACCGCCACGGAGTTGGTCTTACTCGGCGTGAGTCTGTTCTACGTAGTGGAGGCGCGCTGGCTTGGTGTGTTGACGGCGCTTTGGATGGTGGCCTTGGGTGAGCTCGCACGACGCGCCACGCTCGCCGTTGGGGGTGCGCTGTTCGTTCTCGGCTGGGCCATCCAGTTCTTGGGGCATGCTGTTTTCGAGCGGCGATCGCCTGCGTTCCTCCGAAATTTGCTACACCTCTTGGTCGGTCCCGCCTGGCTTTTGGCAGAAGTCGCTGAATCTCGGGAGCGTTGAGGCAGCAGGTGCTGCGCGGAAGGACTGCTATGAGTGACCGCATGAGTTTCCGTTCACCCGCAGCCAAGCCTGGAGCAGGTTAGATGGCGCGGCGCTGGTCTCGGGTTATCCCGATTGCGTGTGTCGGCACGGCGTGTGGGATTTTGGCCTGCTCGACGGACTATGGTGATGCGCCAGCCGGCTCCGTGAAGCAAGTGACGCTGGTTCATCAGCGCGAGGCACGTGCGCCGGCCGTGCTCGTGGCCGTCGTCGATGATCAGCCGAGCTCCGCCGATCTGAGATCGCTGGTCGCCTCGAGTTTTCAGTCGTATGCCGAGCGTACGCTGCACCCGACGAGCGGTTGCGCGCACTACGATCCAGCGACCCTCCACCCGCTGGACGTCTCGCTGCTGGTCGTTCATCCGTCGGCGAGCGCTGACACTCTCGTATCGAGTCCCGCGGATGATCCCCGACTACGTTGGAGCGAAGCTCAACCGAGCGAGGCGGGTCGAAGCTCGTGGAATGACGCGGTGTCCGCCGCCCTAACGCCGACGGCGCCCGAGGGTGCCCCGTTTGCGCCGCTCGCCGCGCTACAGCGAACGCTCGCGTTGCTTTCTGGGCAGCGCTTGCCGGAGGGCGCCGCTGAAAGCGCGCTGCTCGAGAGTTTGCCGGCCGAGCGCGACGTGGTGCCGATGCTGTTTGCCGCACACGAAGACCAGAGCTTGGGTGACCCGACGGACTACGTCACGCTGCTGCCGTCCGACTCCGCGTTCGACGAAGTGATTGTGCCGCGCACCGACGCGCTCAGTGAAACGCCTGCCTGCGCGCAGTCCGCAGGCGTGGCGACGGCGCGCTTCGCGGCCTGGCTTGCCGCGCAGAAGCTTTCGTCTTCGCAGCGCTGGCCGTGCGCTAGTTGGACGCTGTTGTCGCCACCCCAGGAAGCGTGCGTTGCGCGCTGTCTGGACTGGCATCCAGTCAAGGAGAGTGACGGGCGCGTCGACTGCCGGGTGCTCGTGGAGGCGGACGTCGACCACTGCGATGCTGCGCTCGGCTGGCTCGACCCGCTCGACGACAAGGGCGTGCGTCGCCCTGTGAGCGTGACCAGCGCCACTGGGGTGCGCGCAGAATGCGAGGTTTTGCAGTTGACGGGCGACGCGCTCCTCAGCTGTCAGACGAGCTTTACTTGCCCTGATTGCCAGCCGGGTTGGTGTGCGACGAGCGTGAGCGAGCTGCTCGATAGTTGCACGCTCGGCTCGCCGGAACCGTTTCGCTTCGTGGGCGGCGCCGATAGCGTGGCGCCGGCGCTCGTCGAAATCACCTGTAACGCCGAGAAGCCCGAGCCCTGAGCAGAGCCCGCGTGGGTAGGAAAGCGCTTTGAGCGCGGCCCGGGGAGCCGTCGCTCATCAGGCGTCCGCTGCGCGGAGCTCGGTCGGGACGAATTGTCGCAGCAAGCTGCGGCGCGCAAAGCGTAGTGGCCGGCCGCGAGCGAAGGCCGAAAGCCCATCGTGAAGCGCGCCCAGCGCGCTTCGTCCGTGCGGGTACGCGAGGTGCACGGCATCCCACTCGCGCGGCCCGAGCTTGGCCTTGAACGCGCGCAAGCCTTCGAAGTTGAAGAGCGGGCGCGCCCAACGGCGCACCAAGCGCAATGGCCAGTCGACATCCCCAGCGAGCGGAGAGAGGCCGAGCGTTGCCCAGCGCACGCCCACACTCGCGAGCTCCCGCATGGCGGTGTCGACGAGCAGCTCCGAGGTGCCGTTTGGAGCGTGCGACGCGCGCACGAGGTGTTCGATGAGCCAGCCCCTCCGCGCGTAAACCGGCGATAGCACCGCGAAGCCCAGCGCGTCGGGCCCTCGGCGAGCCACCAGATAGCGGCGATCGGCCGCAGCCGAGAACGGGTCGAGCCCCGTCAAAAAGCCCATCGTCTCGAGCGGCCGCGCGCGCAGCCAGCTTGCGTAGAGCACGCCGAGTTCGCGCGCGTCACGCTCGCCGCAGGCTTGCTGAACCTCGACCCCTTTGGCGCGCGCGCGTCGCAATTGCTCGCGGAGGCTGCGGGAGGCAGCGAGTTGTGCGGCCCAAGCTTGCGGATCGTAGACAGGTTGCTCGCCGAGCGCCAATGACGGCAGCCCCGTGGCCGCGAGAAAGCGCTGTTCCACCGCGAAGAAGCTCGGCCGCTTGCCGCGCGCTTGGGCCGCGCGAACGAACTCGCGCGCCACGCGGTCGAGTTCGGAGTCGGCGCAGATCGGGGCACCCGCTCCGACCCAAGCATTGTCGAGATCGACGTACGCCACACAGGCGTCTCCCGAAAACCAGTACGAGAACTCAGGGCTAAGCGTCTGAAACGAGGTCGCGTTCCATCCCCAGCGTTCAACGAGCTCTCGAGCTTTCTGACGATCGGAGGCCATGGCAGCGGGGCTCAAAACCCGCCGACTTTAGCAATGGATTCGCGAAGCGCCCGTCCCGCGGCCTAAACCGGCGAATTTCGAGGCTCGCGTCACGCCGCCGCCCCCGACCGAGAGCGCGCGCTCGCATGCGGTCAGCGTGGAGGAACTCCGAGGCAGCCGTAGATGATTTCCACCTTGTCGGCCATGCTTTGAATGGTCGTACACGCCGCGCCGTAAACCTCGAGCGCGGTGTGCGCCGCGTTCGTGTACTGCCAGCCCTCTTGGCTGTTCGGATCGCGCGCGATGGCGGTGCCTGAGACTTTTACTGCGATGAAGTCGGGCGCCGGCGGCGGCGGATCCAAGTTGAACACGCACGTCTTCTGCACATCACCCGTGATGGTCTGAAGCGCAGCGACGAGGTCTGCCTTGGTGCTCGCCAAGTAGTAGCGCGTTGCCAGTGGGTTTCCGCCGCCGGTCGCGACTCCGCCGGCGGTAGCCATGTCGTTCAAGGCTTGGCTCGCGGTTGCCTTCGTCGTTGCAACCCCGACCACGTAGGTCGGAGACCCCGCGCTGAGGGCGGCTGCGACGGCCTTAACCGCGTAGGGGCGTGCCTTCGTCGAGTCTTTGGTGGTTCCGGCGCAGGAGGGCTCACCGTCCGTGGCGAGTAGCAGATATTTCTTGTGCCCGTTGCTCACGCCCTGCAGGTACGTCACGGCGGCGCTGATGGCATCACCGGTAGGCGTGCCGTTGCCCTTGGGGGTCGTGGCGGTGACTTGTGCCACGACCTCTGCCGCGTCCGCGTCGGCGATCGCTACGTCTACTTTGCTGGTGACGGACCCGGCGACACATTCACTGCCTTCGCCTTCGGGGAAGCTTTTCAGGCCCCAGCTGACATGGCTACCGGTTTGGGCGATCACTTCGTTCACGGCGGGCACGACTAGGTCCCACTTCGAGGTGGTCGAGCTTGAGCCGTCGGGTGGATCTTCCATCGAGGCGGAGCGATCCAAAACGAGCAGCACATCCGCGGGTACCGGATTGAGATTGAAATTCTGGAATCCGCAGTTCTCCTCGCCGGCGCCGCCCCCGATCGGCACGGTGATGGTGCCGGTGCCGCCGCTGGTCGAGCTTGCTCCGCCTGCCGCAGCAACGACAGCTCCGCCGCTGCCGAGGTTGGTCGCCCCTCCCGCTTGTGTGGTCGGATGCTGGTCACGCGTCGTCGCGTCCTCTCCGCTCGCCGAACAGGCGATCGCGCCACAGCCGAGCATCATCGCAAAAAGCGCAAACGAGGTGTGCGTCATCGGGAACCTCCACGAGCGGTCGGTCGCGGCTCGCCGTTCGTCACCGAAGCGCCCGCGCACGAGCGATTCAGGCACACGACGGGCGCAGGGATGGACATCTCGCCCAACAGCGACAGGCCGCGAATCACTTCCGTTGAAGTGCCTTGAGCCCACGCCGACGGCCCACGTGAGAGAAAATCGGACGTCGCAGTTGGTAACTGAAGCTGCCTTTCCTTTCCTCCGCTGAGAACTCAGCCGTATTGGGTTCGATAGCGCAGCGGCGACGAGCGACTCGAGAACGTAAAGACACCTTGCTTTACGGCTCTCGGTAGGAATTCGCCTTCGCGGAACCCCATTCTTTGAGCCTCGCCGAGCCGCTGCGGACACTTGGTTCCCGATGTCGCCATTCTCGGCTGCGCGGCCCTTGGCTGGCGCGTGTGGGGCGGCGCGCAACCTAACCTAACTAGTGAGGCCTCCCCCATGTTCACATTCAACGACAAAGTTCTGCGGTTCAACGTTGGTCGCTTGGCGACGGGCGGAGCGCTGGCTGCGCTGATGTTGGTCGCTGCCTGTAGCAGTTCGAGTAACGATCCGGCCACTGGCACTGGGGGAAGCACGGCTACTGGGACCGGTGGCACCGTCACTGGCTCTGGCGGCGCTACCGCGACCGCCGGCACGGCGACGACGGGTTCGGGCGGCACCACCACAACCACGGGTGCTGGTGGCTCGACGTCGACGGCGGGTGCGAGCGTTGGCACTCCACTCTGTGGCTCGCTGACGACGGCTGCGGGCGTTGCGCCCACCAAAGCCGGCGTCTGCACGGCCGCCGATCCTCAGCTTTGCTATAAGACGTGTGGTCCGCTCGGCAAGGGCTTCAAATCCGAGACCTGCACCGCGGGCGCGTACGCCGAGCAGAGTGGTTGCACCTTCCCGCCTGCTGACTACTCCTGCTTCAAGGTTCCGGCGGCGCGCTCGGCCGAATGCGCTGCGGTCGCTACGACGCCGCAGGCCAGCCAGCTCTGCACCATTCCGGAGTGTGATGCGTGCTCCGACGCCAGCGGCAGCTACCTCGACAGCGGCGGTGCGCTCAAGGCCGGCTACTGCGTCTGCCAGGCTGCGAATGCCTCCGGCGAGCGCAAGTGGAGTTGCGCCTCCACCAATGCGTGGCCGTGCCCGTCCGGGTCCGGCTGCCAGTAGTCGAGCAACCGCTTCATCTGATTTGTATGGGCTTCCCGAGCTCCCGATGCCGGTCGCGCGTCGCGGAGCTCGGGTCGCAAGAGCGATACCGGAGTCATGACCATTCTCGCCGCAATAACGTCTTGCTTGCTCTCTCGCCGGACGACCGCGTTCGACCGCGCGGAGGGCCCGGCCCACGCGGCCGAGCGAAGGGCCTCCCGCCTTCGAATCGTCGGCAGCTCGCTGTTGGCGCTCTTCCTGCTGACGGGATGCGAGGGGAGTACAGCGATCGCGGCGCTCACCTATGAGTGCGGCAACAACGGCCTTCCCGCGCACGCGGCGCCCGGCGTCTGCGGCGCTGGGGACGATCGATTGCCGCCGGAACCGACCTATCCCACGGACGTCTGTCAGACCCTCGTGGCCGACAAGAGCACGCCGGATGAGGCCCACCAGGACACGGAGCGCGTCCAAGCGGCGCTTGCAGCTTGCAAGGGCGGAGCGGTCAAATTGGTCGCCGACGGCCGCAACAACGCCTTCATCACGGGTCATCTAAACCTCGACTCGGTGACGCTTTGGGTCGACGCGGGAGTCACGCTCTACGCCTCCCGCAACGCGACGGTCTACCAAAAGACCGGCAATTGCGGCCTTCCGGACATCAACGACTCGGGCGCGTGCGTCGACTACATCACCGTGAGCGGCGCGAGCCCCGCGATCATGGGCGACGGAACGATCGACGGGCAAGGCGGCGAGCCCCTCGTGGGTCACGACTACTCGTGGTGGCAGCTCTCGGCGGCCTTGCGTGGCGTCGACGGCAGCATCGGCAATCCGAACCTGATCAATCTAGCCAAGGGCACGACTGGCTTCGTGCTCTATCGCATCACGCTTCACAATTCGCCAAAGTTCCACGTGAAGCTCACCTCCAGCCCGCCAGGTGGCGTGTGTAACCACGTGGGTGACGGCTTCATCGTCTGGGGCATCACGATTCTCACGCCCTCCAAGCTGATGAACAGCCAGGGCTTCTTGCTCACGCCGCACAACGCGCGCAACACCGACGGCGTCGACCCTGGGACGACCGACATTGCGACGTGTGGTGTGATCGCGTGCAATACGATTAGCACAGGCGATGACCAGATCGCGATCAAGGGTGGCCACTGGGTTTCGAACCTGCTGATTGCTCACAATCACTTCGGGACCGGTCACGGCATGTCGATCGGCAGTGAGACGTATGGCGCGACCTCCGTCGCGGGTGAAATTCACCGCGGCGTGGAAGACGTCGAGGTCTACGACCTCACCATCGACGGGGACTCGCGCGAGGTCGGTTACGGCTCGAGTGACGCGGACTCGAACGGCATTCGCGTGAAGTCCGATGAGAGTCGTGGCGGCGTGGTGAACAACATTCGCTACCATGACATCTGCATGCGCGACCAGGCGAACACGCTGCTGGTGAGCGGTGCTTACAATCCGCTGTTCTCAGGGGTCAGCTATCCGAACTTCGGTGCGCTCGAGTTCCGCAACATCCGCCATGTGACCTGCATGGGCACGTTGCAACCGGTCGTCACCTTCAACGGCTTTGGCCCGGCGCGGCCCGCAGGGCCCATCACGCTCGACAATGTCGTCATCGACAACGCGGGGCCGCCCTCGGTATCAGCCGCCTTCTCGAGCATCGTGCTCGGGCCACGCGACAGCAACATTCGGCCGTTCGGGACGGGTGTCACTGTCACTGACTCGATTACGGAACCCTCGAGCCCCATCAGCTGCTCATTCCCTATCTTGCCAACGCCTGACCGCCCTGCCGGGTGGTTGAGGTGACTTCATGTTGAAAAGACTGTTTCCCGTGAGCCTCCGTTTCGCGCTCCCAACCGGGTTCGCATTTTGCCTGGTGGGCGCGTGCAACTACGGCTCGGTGGGCCGCAGCGATGGTAGCTGTGTCCTCGACAGCAGCCCCGATCTGCACTGCGACACCAGCTTTATTGGTCAAACTGGCCTCGCGCTGGGCCTCGTCGGCTATACGTGCACGGGGGCAGCGCGACCAGACGAAAACGCGACCTACCTCGAAGGAGTGCCGCGCGGTCTAGTCTGCGGTGAGCGCGGTGCCCACGGTGACGGTCAAGGTTATTGTTGCACTCAGGATGAGACCGAGTGCGCGCTGAACCCGGTGGCCATTTGCGAGGCCCCATACTTCGGATTTCAGTGTCGTGGGCCGCACCGACCTGACGCGCTGAACGCCGCTCTCGGTTGCACGCAGGGCGTCCGCGAAGGTGACTACACGGACTATTGCTGCTCAACCATCCCGCAAAAAGATGGCTGCGTGAATCAGAACACCTTCCCCTGCGCGCAGGGGTTGGATGGCTGGAGTTGCACGGGCAATGCCTTGCCAAGGGGCGAAGAGCTCGGGGCGAACGAGAGCCGCGCCGATGGCTACTACCTGCTCTGCCCGACGGCGACACCAGGGGCCTCGGTGGGGCTGAGCGCTGCGCAGAATCTATACTGCTGCTACCCGCCGCCGCCGCTGATGGCTGGGGCTTCGTGCGTGCAAGCCGTCCACGCGGGCTGTGCGCCAGGGCGCTTTGGCTTTGCGTGCTACGGACCGGATACGCCCCCCGAGGTGTACCCGCCCATGGTGTGTCCCGAGCCAGCATTCTCGGGCATGAGCGACGAAGGTTACCCCGCAGAGCTCTATTGTTGCGACTTCGCGCCGCAGTCTCAGGAATGAGCGACGAAGGTCACCCCGCGCAGCGCTATTGTTGCGACTTCGCGCGATAGCTGCAGCAGGCAAAGCCTCGCCTCGCACTTCACCACTCCCGCTCTCTCGCTCTGCCTCGCCTCGGTCGTTCGGTCGACGGCGGGGCAGTGGTCGTTTGGGCGTCCAGTTCGTCTCGAGCCTAGCTGGCGTGGTTCGCGCTCGGCACAAAACGCCGAGAGCGGCTGCCGGCCTCTTGCCGACGACCGCTCTTAGTGCCGCGTCTCAGAAGTAACAGTGGTTTCGCGGATAGGACCGAGCCCGCGCGCGTGGGCGCGCGGCGACTCGTGGTACCCTGACTAGAAGTAGTAAAGCACCTGGCCGGTGCCGCGCAGGTTGTGCGGCTTTTCGCCGTCGAGGTACGTGACTTGGGTGTACACACCACCGATGCCAAGGCGCACCGAAGGCGTCGCGTACCAATAGAGGCTTGCGTCGAACAAGCGTGTGGTGTCGGCGACACGCCCCAGGAGTTCGATCTCGGCGCCGCCCCGCGGAAACAGCTTGCCGACGTTGTTCGAGTGGGTCTCAGCGTAGTTGCCAGAGAGCACGAAGGCGCCCGACCCCGGCAGGTAATACTGAAAGCCGGCTCGGATCGCCTGCCAGTCCAGCGTGTGCAGAACACCCTGAGTGTCGAACGAGACCAGGCCGTTGTCGATATCGGGGGTATAAGCGGGCGGCGGGCTCATGTGGGCGGGGTTTGGCAGCGTCGGGAACTCGGCGCCGCCGCCGGTGCCGAGCAGGTCCGCGATGCCAGCACCCTTCGCGAAGGACCCCGTCAAACTGAGACGATTGCCGCGGTCCTCGGCATTGCGTGCCGGAATGACCGGCACGAAGGCGTCCAAAGAGAAACCCCACCCGCTCACGCTATTCGAGTTCTGCGTAGGTGGCGGAGTGAAAGCGTCCACACGAAATTTTCGAACGACGCCCGAGACGCCGATCGAAAGCGGCTGCGTGACGATGCCGGCATTGCTTGGATTGGTGATCCCGCGCCAACCATTGACGCTCAACAAGACGCCAGCGTGAGCGTCGGGCATGGCCGAATCGCGCTGCGCCGGCCGCACTGCTGCAGCAGCCAGCTCCAGGCTCACGGGGCCATCTGCACCGAAGCGGTGCGACAGACGGAATTGCGTGTGCCGCAGGAAGATCTGATTCGGCTGCCCGAGCGTCGCCCAACCGAACACGTCGTAGTTGAGCCCCGCCATGACATCGACATAGTCGTTGCCGAGCTCCACGTAGCCACGTCGCAGACGAATGCCCGGGTTGTCGTAGTGGGCGGCCTCCGTGGTCGTTTCCGGGTCGTTCCCGCGGAAGTCTGTTTCGAACAGCGCCGAGGGGTGCACGCCGCCAAACACGGGCGCCTCGAAGGCGAGGCTGAACCGCGTGCTGCGCATCGAGAACTGGGAACGGCCGACCCGGCCCGCATAGGTGTCACTGCGCGTAACGAGCGAGGTACCGATCGAATCCGTGTAGCTACGCGTCGAATCGAAGATCGCGTCGGCTTGGACGAACCCACCGAGCGTTACCGACCAGGCCCTGTCACCGTGACCCGCGCGAAGTTGAAACGCTGGACGCTCGTTCTCTCCAAGCTCGGGGGCTTCAGTCAATGGCGCCTGCGGCGTCTCCGCCGGCTTCGGTGCCTCGACCGCCGGCGGCGCAACGGGTGCAGCAGGTACGGTCTCGGTTGCTGCGGGCGCTGCATCGGCCGGGGCAGCTGCGGCTGGCGCCTCAGGCGGCTTGTCGCTCGCTGGCTCCTGTGCGGCCGCCGGACGCTCGAGCGAGAGGGTCGCCAGCGTCGCGAGGAAGTACGCTGCCCAACGCGCGCCTGGAGTTGATGATAGTTGCGTGAACGGACTCGAAGATCTGGACATGGTATCTCGGTGCACGCGGCCCGCAGCTGTGGCGGACCGCGCGATTGGGTGAGGCGGATGGGCAGTTTTTCTTTCGACTCGCGCTGGGTCCGACAGGCTCTGATCACTGCCTGTCTGCCTGCGCCAAAAGTCCCTGGCTGACATTCGAGACTAGCGAGTGGGCACACTCCCGTTCGCGACCGCGACCGCGCCACTCGTGCCTGCGCCCGCCGATCCCGTGTCGAGAGCGCCGCTATCCGTAGTCGAGCTCGACAGGTTCCGTGTCGACCCGTCGAACGCGTGAGTAGTCAGAATGCAGCCAGAGCGGTGGAGGGAAGCTTGCGTCATCGAGCCCCAGGGGAGGCGCACGGAAGGCGACAGCCTGTAAGTGGCTCGGGCATCCTGCGACGGCCCAATCCCCCAATGATTTTCTCGAGTGGCCGAATCTTTGCCGACGTCGACACGAGCGGCGCGCGATAAAGAAAAGATAGATCCCTTTCCATTGCTTGGCTCGCCCAGGCATTTCCGGTGCGGCTGAGCGATTGCGGCTCATGACGAGCTGCGAGCGTGAGCCTCGAAAGTGTGCTCTGGTCACTAACAGGGACGCGGTGTTCGCCCGCGCGTGCCTGTTTCTCGGGCGTCTTGCCGAGTGGCGAGCCTCTGAGCGCTAGTGAGAGACCATGACTGTGACGTCACCGAGCACCACTCTTCGCCAGGCCGCGTCCGGCGTGGGCCGCTACCGCTGGCTCATCTGCGTGCTGCTGTTTCTCGCGACGACGATAAACTACGTCGATCGTCAGATCCTGTCTCTCGTAAAGCCCATTCTGGACGTCGAACTAGGGTGGACGAACGAACAGTTCGGTTTGGTAAATTCGGCATTTCAGGCCGCATACGCCATCGGCCTTTTGGGCTTCGGTGCATTGGTAGACAAGATTGGCACTCGACGCGGCTACGCGCTCTCGATCTCCGCCTGGAGCATGGCCGCGATTTCGCACGTGGCCGCGGGCAGCGTGTTTGGCTTCGGTTGCGCGCGAGTCGCGCTCGGCTTGGGCGAAGGTGGCAACTTCCCGTCCGCGATCAAGGCGGTGGCGCTCTGGTTTCCGCGCCGAGAACGGGCGTTCGCAACCGCGTTGTTCAATTCGGGCGCCAACGTTGGGGCCATCGCGGCGCCGCTAGTCGTGCCCTGGCTTGCGCTAACGTACGGTTGGCGCTCTGCCTTCGCGGCTGCGGGCGTGGCTGGACTACTCTGGTTGGCGCTCTGGTTGCCGCTCTACCAAGTGCCGGACCGGAGTCCGCGCCTCGGCGAGGCGGAGCGCGAGTACATTGCCAGCGACTTGGAACCCGAGGCGCCGCTCCGCAAAGCCAGCTGGGCTCGCGTGTTGTCGCATCGCCAGGCCTGGGCGTTCATCAGTGCCAAGTTTCTCACTGACCCCGTGTGGTGGTTCTTCTTGATCTGGCTGCCCGACTACTTCAAGAGCAGTCGTGGTCTCGACATCAAGCATAGCTGGCTCCACCTCGCCTCAATCTACTTCGTGGTCACAGTGCTCAGTATTTCTGGGGGATGGGCGACTGGACAGTTGGCAAATCGCGGCTTCAGTGTGACGCGCGCTCGCAAGATTGGCATGCTGGTTCCCGCGCTGTTGGCTTTACCGATCCTCACTGTGACCCACGTGGGCGACTGGGGAGCGGTGTTGTTGATTGGTCTGTGTGGCGCGGCGCACCAAGCCTGGTCGGCGAACTTGTTTACGACCGCGTCCGACATGTTCCCGAAGAGCGCCGTGGCCTCGCTGGTTGGCATTGGCGGCATGGCTGGCTCGGTCGGTGGCGCCTTGTTTCCGTACATCACCGGCAAGCTGCTCGACAGCGCCAAGGCCGCCGGCAACATCGGTACGGGCTACGCCATCTTGTTCACGGTGTGTGGCTCGGCCTACCTGCTCGCGTTCGCCATCAACCATGCGCTGGCGCCAAAGTTCGAGCTCGTCGACATGGGTGACTGAGCGCCGCAAGAGCGCGGTCGCGGGCTGCAGCGACACTCGATCAGCGGTCGATGCGCGCGCCGCCGCCGCGCATGGCGCGCTCTACTTCGGCGAGCGACGCCATGGTGGTGTCACCGGGCGTCGACATGGCTAAGGCGCCATGCGCCACGCCACAGCGCAACGCCCACTCAGGCCCACGTTCGCTCAGCAGCCCATAAATGTACCCAGAAGCAAACGAATCCCCGCCGCCGACACGGTCGAAGATTTCGATATTCTGCTGCGCGACCTCATAGAACTGTCCGCCATGATAAGCGATCGCGCCCCAGGCGTTCACGCTCGCCGAATGAGCCGTGCGCAGCGTCGTGGCGATGCTCTCGATGTGCGGATACGTGTTGAGCACGTCGCCTATCATGTTGCGGAAGCTATGCGTGGGTAACTGCTGGTATGCGGCGTCCACGCCTTTGAGCTCGAAGCCGAGGGCGGCCGAGAAATCTTCCTCGTTGCCGAACAGCACGTCGACGAACGGCATCAGGCGCCGGTTAACTTCGCGCGCGCGCGCTTGGCCGCCGATTGAGCGCCACAACGAATCCCGGTAGTTCAAATCGTAAGAGACGCGCGTGCCGTGTTCCCGCGCGGCGCGCATGGCACGCTCCGCGACGGCCGGAGTGGTTTCCGAGAGCGCCGCGAAGACGCCTCCCGTGTGGAACCAACGGACGCCGGCGCGGCCGAACAGCTCATCCCAGTCGATATCGTCGGGGCGAAGCTTCGAAATTGCGGTGTTGCCCCGATCCGAGCAGCTGACGGCTGCGCGCGGACCAAACCCGCGCTCCACGAAGTTGAGCCCGTTTCTGAGCTCGCGCCCGACCCCGTCGTAGGGCGCCCAGCGCAGATACGAAAGATCGACACCGCCTTGAAGCATCAAATCTTCGACGAGGCGCCCGATGGGGTTGTCAGCGAGCGCAGTCACCACGGCCGCGCGCAAGCCGAAGCAGCGGCGAAGGCCACGGACGACGTTGTATTCGCCGCCGCCTTCCCAGGCGCGGAAGTCGCGCGCGGTGTGGATGCGGCCGTCGCCGGGATCGAGGCGAAGCATCACCTCACCGAGCGCGACCGCATCGAAGCGAGTACTAGCGGCTGACTTCAGACCCTGGTTCGACATGTGGCAGCGCAGCTTGGCACATGGGAAACAGGCCGCAAAGAGGCACTACGGAGCGAGGGCGAACCACTTGTTCGTCGAACCGCAGTACCACTTGAGCATCGTGGTCGCCGGGTCCTTCATGCACACGCAGCCGAGCGGCGTGCTGCCGGCGACGGAATCGGTGCCAATGCACTGGTTCCACTCCGTGGTGCAAGCCGTGTTCTTCAGCAAGACCGTGGTGGTCCCCGCTGTCTCGTTGCAATTCGGAGCCGTGGCTGCATCGCCGGTGGTCGGATTCTTGCCGAGATAGGTAGCTGGGCGCGGGCACGGACACGCAGTGTACATAGTGCCATCGCACGCACAGGTCTTGGTGCCAAGCGCGCCGAGGCCGCAGCTGAGGCAACAGTTGACCGTGCACGCAGCTCCCGTCTTGGCGAGCGCGGTCGTGCAGTTCGCGTCGCTGCTCACACACATCGCTGCCGCTCCGCCCGCGCTGGCGCCCGCTGTCGCCGCACCGCCTCTCGCGCTAGCGCAGTCTGCGGATGCGCCGCCTGCGGCTGAGCCGCCGCTCGAAGTCGCGC
>JAEUAF010000170.1 GCA_019695485.1 Sorangium sp. | reverse complement strand
CCAGCGTGCTATTGCAGCACCGCCTCGGGCTGCCCACGGCGAGCGCTGCATTCGATATCAACTACGGTTGCTCGGGCTTCGTCTACGGCTTGTTGCAGAGCGCCATGCTCGTCGCGACCGGCAGCTGTCGTCGTGTGCTGTTGCTGGCTGGGGACGTCATGTCGCGCCACCTCAACCCCGGCGACAAAGCGAATCGGATGGTCTTCGGGGACGGCGGTTCGGCGGCACTCGTCGAGCGGGGCCACTCGCGCTGGCACTTCCAGACTTGGACGGACGGCTCGGGAGGGCCGAGCCTGATCATCCCCGCGGGCGGCGCCCGGCTACCCCTCTCGGAGCAAACCGCGCGCGCCGAGACGTGCGGCGATGGCTATCCGAGAAGTTTGGAACAACTTCACATGCAGGGCACCAAGGTCGTCAACTTCGCGGTGCGCGAGGTGCCCACCTTGATTGGCGAGCTGGCAAGAGCAATGTCGACTCCCTTACCCGAGATCGGCTTCATTGGCCTGCATCAGGCGAATCGCTACATGGTGCGCACTATCCGTCGCGTGCTGGAGTTGCCTGAACAGGTGGTGCCCGCAGACTGCGGCGATTTCGGCAATACCGGGCCGGCGAGTATCCCGCTCCTTTTGAGCTCGCGCGCTGGCAAGCTGCCTGAGTCTTCGGGCCTCGAGCGCTCCATATTGTGCGGCTTTGGCGTGGGCTACTCGGTGGCGGGGGTCGGCCTGAGTTTGGCGGAGACCGAGTGTGTGTTGCCCGTTGTCGCGGATTCGTCACGCAATCCATTCATCGAAGAGGCGAGAGGCATGCATGCCTGACGCGAAACGCATCGAACTCGTGCGCGATTGTATCATCCAATCCATCACGCTCTTGAACCAACGCTTGACCAAGCGAGTCGACGTCACCCTGCGCGAGCGGGCGCCGCTGTTTGGAGGGGAAGGGCCGCTCGATTCGATCAGCCTCGTCAGCCTGATCGCGGACGTCGAGGAGGCGGTGGAGGAGCGCTGGAACGTGTGCATCGTGCTCGCCACCGATCGCGCCTTCTCGCGCACACGCAGCCCGTTCAAAAGCGTCGGTGAGCTAGCGGACTACGCGGACGACCTGATCGAGGAGAAACTGTGCAAGGCCAAGTCGCGCTAGTCACAGGTAGCCGCAAGGGCATCGGTCGCGCCTTGGTCGAGCATTTTTGTGCCCGCGGCGCCAGCGTGATCGGTTGTAGCCGTTCGCCCGTCGATTGGACGCTCGAAGGCTACCAGCACTTCTGTGCGGACATCTGCGACGAGGACGCGATCCGTGAGCTGATGTCCGCGATCCGAAAACGCCACGGTCGCCTCGATGTGCTGGTCAACAACGCCGGGATCGGCGGGATGAATCACTTGTTCCTGACCCCGCTCGAACAGGCGCAACGCGTACTCAATACGAACTTGCTGGGTTGCTTCCTGGTTTGTCGCGAAGGCGCGAAGCTGATGCGAAAGTCGACCCGCGGGAGAATCGTGAACCTCTCGACGGTGGCAGTGCCGTTGGCGCTCGAGGGCGAAGCTGTGTACGTCGCGGCGAAAGCGGGCGTCGTCGCGCTGACCCAAGTGCTGGCCAAAGAGCTCGCTGAATTTGGTATCACGGTCAACGCCGTCGGGCCCACGCCGATTGAGACCGACCTCTTGCGCGGCGTTCCCAAGGAGAAGATTCAGGAGCTCCTCGCGCGTCAAACCTTCCGGCGCCTGGGCACATTCGCTGACGTCACCAACGTCGTCGACTTCCTGACGCGCGAGGAAAGCGGATTCATCACCGGCCAAACCATCTATCTGGGCGGGGTATCATGATCGAATTTCTGTGCGAGCGCTTTCGGGAGTGGACCGAGCGCGAGAGCATCGTTGCGGACGAGCGCAGCGCGACCTATGGCGATTTGCTGGCGGCCATCGCTGTGTCCACGCGCCAACTCGACGAGTGGCACGTCACGCGCGGTCAGAGCATCGCTCTGCTCGGCGATTTTGGCTGCGCCGCGATTGCCATGCTGTTCTCCCTAGTCGAGCGCGGCGCCATCATCGTGCCGCTCAGCACGCGCGACGTGGCTTCGCACCCTCATCAACTCGAGACGGCGGCGGTGGCCCGCGTGATCGACGTCTCCAGCGGGGTGCCTGTGCTGCGCGAGCTCGACGTTGCCGAGCGACAGATCCCGGAGTTTGAGGAATTGCGGCGGCGTGCGCACCCAGGCCTCGTGCTGTTTTCGTCTGGCAGCAGCGGCAAACCGAAAGGCGTGGTCAACGACTTCGCGCGGCTGCTCGAAAAGTTTCGAAAGCCGGGCCGCGCGCTGCGAGCCATCTCTTTTCTACTCTTCGACCACATTGGCGGCCTGAACACGCTGCTCAGCGTGCTTTCCGCAGGCGGTACGCTGATCTCGGTGAGCGAACGCAGCCCCCAAGCGGTGTGTCGTGCCATCGAACGCCACGCCGCCGAGGTGCTGCCGGCTTCGCCTACGTTTCTGAACTTGCTGCTGGCTTCTCAAAGTAGCCAGCAAGCCGACCTCAGTAGCTTGAAGCTCATCACCTACGGCACTGAGCCGATGCCGGAAACGACCCTTCGCCGACTGCATCGGGAGTTTCCCAACGTCCGCCTCAAGCAAACCTACGGGCTGTCGGAGCTTGGCATCCTCGCTACTCAGAGTAAGGGAGCGGATTCCCTGTGGATGAAGATTGGGGGGGACGGCTACGAGTTGCGCGTTCGCGACGGGCTGCTCGAGATCAAAGCGCACGCCGCCATGCTCGGATATATCGGCGCGCCGAGCCCTTTTACTGAGGATGGCTGGTTTCGCACCGGCGATGAGGTGGAGGTCGAGGGCGAGTACTTTCGCGTTCTCGGTCGGCGCTCGGAGATGATCAACGTCGGCGGCCAGAAGGTGCATCCGGCAGAGGTCGAGGGCGTTCTGGAATCATTGCGCGGCGTGACGCAGGTTCGCGTCATGGCTGAGCCCCACGCCATCATGGGCCAGGTGGTTCGGGCGGAAGTCGTGCTGTCGACTGCGGAGAGCGGTCGTGAATTCAAGGCGCGCATGCACGAAGAGTGTGCGGATCTGCTCGAGGCCTACAAATTGCCGCAGAAGATCGTGGTCCACGCCGCGGATTTGCACACTCCTCGCTTCAAGAAATACCGCGCCACGCAGACCTCCGACGTGCTCGAGTCCAAAGCCGCGCGCGCAGAGTCGCAGGCGGGCGGGGCAGTCGACGCGGCATCGCCATGCGCCATCAACTACTCGGCGGCCCAGTAGCAGCACGTGGAGCCAAGCATGTCGGACCGCCTCTCAGTAGATCTGGCTTCACTGCGGATCGATCGGTCGTCAATGCCGGCGTCCCAGCCGCGCGCTTGGCTCAAATATCTGTGGAGTGGCGGCTTCGTGGGGCTGTTGGCACTCGGCTACCTCTATCTATTGCCTTACGCTCGGGCGGCGCTGCTCACGCCCGAAGTCTCCCTGCTGGAGATCTCGGTGGCGTCTACCGACGCACAGGCGACCGACCTCGTCGCGACAGGCTACGTGGAAGCGGAGATCAAGAGCCAGGTGAGCGCCAAACAAGGCGGACGAATCGCCAAGGTGCAGGTCAGCCAGGGCGCGAGAGTCAATGCGGGTGATGTGCTGGCGGAGCTCGACGCGAGCAACGACGACGCCGCAATTGCCACCACCCAGAGTCGCGCGCTGGCCGCGGTGGCGAGAGCCAAGAGCGCCAGCGCCACCGTTCTCACGCGCCAGGCCGAGGCCGGCGCGGCGAAGCTTCGCGCGGACCGAGAGCGACAGCTCGCCCGAAAAGGCGCCAGCACGCCTGCGGCTGCCGAAGATCTGGAGGCCGATGTCCAGTCCCTGACGCGCGCGGCGGACGCGGCGGACGCCCAGTCGAAGGCGGCGAGCGCGGAGGCCCAGGCAACATTTGCCGAAGTCTTGGCCCTCCAAGTCAAGAAGCGCGACCTCGTGATTCGAGCGCCGATTGCCGGGGTGGTGATGAATAGGCCTCCGCAGCTGGGAGAGTTCATCGGGCCTCAGGCGA
>JAEUAF010000120.1 GCA_019695485.1 Sorangium sp. | reverse complement strand
GTCGCAGATCGAGCCAGCGGTCACCGCCGCCATCTCGTAGACGAGCCGACCGCGGCAGAGATTGCCCTGAGCGAGATCGAGCAGCACCCCCGACGGGATCAGCGGAACCATGACGTCGACCGTACTGCACCATTGGTTACCGCTCGCATGATGCTCACTCTGCGCGTCTTGTGCGAAGTGGAGCGACTTGGCGACGCGACCTTCGTATTCTTTGAACCACTCCTTGGTGCACGCGTAGCGGCTAGTGACCCCATCGCGCTCGATGGTGTCGGGGATCTCTTGTGCCCAGTCCGAAGTGAGCTGCTGCACGTCGCCCGCACTGAGTCCTTCGGGCGTCAGATTGGAGGCAAAGTGGGTGTAGTTGCAGGCCATCGCCGCGACATCCACACCACCGAGAGCCGCGAGCCACCCTGTCGCCACCGTCTGCAACGGGGAGGCCTGTGAATTGAGAGTGCTCAGCCGCTCGGGCTGACGAGGCTCATCGATGCACAGCCAATGGTCGGGTTCGTTGACGGCAGCACCCAGAAAACACGTCGACGCGTTTTGCGCGCAGGCATCGCCTCGCGCCCCGTCTTTCAGCCCACACGTCCAGCATTGGTTGTCGTCGATATCCGAGGAGATGCCGGAGATCGGCAATCCTTCGGGCAGGTCGATCTGGAAATCGGGAGAGCCCACTCCCTTGGGAAAGTCCTGAGCAACGGCATTCGCGGCTTCCAGCATCGCCGCGGTGTGCGCCTGGGGATCACCCGCGTAAACAGGTACAGCCGTGAGCCACTCCAGAGCAGTCAACGACAGGGCGACCGCCGCGACGAGCATGCGTTTCATAGCGGCCTCCAGAGCACGCAGCGCATTGGGCTAGTACCACCACCGCGCATCGCCCCGATCCCCACGGTCGTACCGTCCGGCGCAACGGCAACCACACGCGCGACGAAGAAAGAGCGGCCACCCGCGTCGGCGGGCAACGGCAAGTCACGAATCGAATGTTGCTCGGTGTCGAAGAACACGCCGTGTGCCAGGCCGGCTTGGTCGGTCACGTTGCCAAGCACGCGCCCGGCCGAATCCACGCCGCGCGCCTCCGACGCACGCGCCGCGTTCGGCACACCGAGCGCGGTCAGCGAGCCGCCCGGCTGCCAGACGAACGCGCCGACGATCGCTTGGTCATCGTGAGCGGCGCCGACCACGGTGCCGCTCGCATTCATCGCGAACGGGTTGCTGTTGTTGCCGCCCAACGTGCCAAGATCAGTGAGCTTGCCGCCGTCCGTCGCGACGAAGGCGTGCGTAACGTCACCGACTTGCATGACGCCGGCGACCGTATTTTTCCCGCGCAGCAGCGCGCTGCTATTTTGGCTCGCCTTCAGCGGGAGCGGCTTGGTGCTGCCGTCTTGCCAGAGAAATGCGTGAACGGTGCCGTCGCTCGCGCCGACCGTTCCGACGATTTGGCCGTCATCGCCGACGCTCGCGGCCGCGCTCCAAGCGCCATCGATGCCTTCGAGCGTCTCCCAGTCTCCGGCAGCGTACCGGATCGCCTTCCGCCCCGAACCCGATTCGGAGAAGCCCACGACCTCGCCGTTCGGTCCGAGGGCAACGCCGATAGCGGGCGTGCGGTCAGGCATCGAACCAAGCGCCGTGCGCGTGCCGTCGGCCTCAGCCAGGAACAAGCCGTGCGCGTCGAGCCCAAGCATCTGCCCGCGACCGTTGATAGCGAGGCACTGCCCGTCACCGAGATCCGTGGCGGTGAAAGGCGCCTCGTCATTGGCCGCTCCCCCGGCCCCCGCCTCTCCCGTGGCGGCGGAGCTCCCGCCGGATGTAGACTTTCCAGCGTTTCCCGCGCTCGACCCCGATTTTCCAGCGGTGCCGCCGCCTCCGCGCTGAGCGCCATCGTCCTTGCTGCAGCCAACGCCAGCCAGGCCCACCACAAGGATCAGAATCGCGCTCAGCCGCCACAAGACCGGGTCAGTCGCCTTCATCTGTCAAGAACCTCCCGCAACGCCTCACACCCAGCGTGTGGAGCGACGCGCACTACGTCGAGCGTCCCCAGGCCTACACACGGATTGCGCTCGCCGCAAGCCTACCTGACGCCCATGTCCACATAGGGCGAGCCCTCACTCACACGTAAGTCGTCCGCTGGCAGCGGCAGCTCACTCGCGCTGATGCTGCTTTTGCTGCCGTTCGGCGCGATGCCTGAAAGCAGGATACGCCCAGAGCCTACGCGCGCGTGCGCGGGGTTCGCCGTGGCGGCGAGTTTCTCGGCGCACTCTGCGGCGGCGAGTCGCAACTCTCGGCGCTCTCGCCGAGCTCCGCCGCGTGCCTGCGTCCCCATTCGCAAAGTGACTGAATGATGGGCTCGAGGGACCGGGCGAGCGGCGTCGGCGCGTACTCGACGTGCGGCGGAATGCGCGGGAAGACCGTGCGCGTCACGAGGCCGTGCGCCTCTAGCTCTCTCAGCTGCTGCGCGAGCATCTTTTGGCTTGCCGCAGGCGCCAGGCGCTTCAGCTCGGACAGCCGCCGCGGACTCGCGAAGAGGTAGTAGAGAATGCTCGCCTTCCATCGACCGGAAATCGCCTTCAGCGCGCGCTCCGCGGGGATCGTGGGTAGCTCTTTCAGCGGCTGAGCCATGGTTACCGAACGGTGAGTATTGCACGAAAAACGGGCTGCAACCGCGTCGCGATGCGCGCGTAACCACACACGACGGACCCAATTGGCCCGTCGAGGAGACAACAATGAAAATCGTACAATTCGGCCGCTTCGGCGGCCCCGAGGTGCTCGAGCTCGTGGACGCAGCCGTGCCCGTCCTCGAGCGCGGGCAGGTGCTCGTTCGTGTCCGTGCGTCCGGGGTCAACTTGGCAGACAGCCTCATGCGCGAGAACCGCTACGCGGTCACTCCTGCGTTGCCCGCCATTCCAGGTTTCGAGATTGCCGGGACCATCGAGCGCGTCGCCGACGACGTGCTCGGGATCGTCATCGGCACGCGGGTCGCCGTGCCACTTTTTGCCGCGGGGTCGATCTCGGGTGGCTATCGCGAATACGTCGCCGTCGACGCCAGCCTCGTCGTCCCCCTGCCGGAGGACTTGCCGTTCGAGCACGCGACCGCCTTGATGATGCAGGGACTCACGGCGCACTACCTCGTGAGACAGGTGTCTCCCCGA